>NZ_CBDKZX010000014.1:0-69199 GCF_965301105.1 Kluyvera sp. | reverse complement strand
GCCCCGGGCAGTCTACGTGTGCGTAGTGACGGGTCGGGGTGTCATATTCAACGTGGGAAGTGTTGATGGTGATACCACGAGCTTTTTCTTCTGGTGCGTTATCGATCTGGTCGAAAGCACGAGCAGCACCGCCGTAGGTTTTAGCCAGTACGGTGGTGATTGCAGCGGTCAGGGTAGTTTTACCGTGGTCAACGTGGCCGATGGTGCCGACGTTAACGTGCGGTTTTGTACGTTCAAATTTTTCTTTAGACACGGCTATATTCCTTACTATAGTGCTCTCCCCTTTGGAGAGAGCACGGGACTTAGGTTTTAATCCTGTGGATTATTTACCACGGGCTTCAATAACGGCCTGAGCAACGTTGTTCGGCGCATCGTCGTACTTCAGGAACTCCATGGAGTAAGAAGCACGGCCTTTGGTCAGTGAACGCAGCTGAGTCGCATAACCGAACATTTCGGACAGCGGAACTTCAGCGTGGATCACAACGCCAGTCACGTTGGATTCCTGACCTTTGAGCATACCACGACGGCGGCTCAAGTCACCGATAACGTCACCAGTGTTCTCTTCCGGAGTCTCTACTTCAACCTTCATGATCGGCTCAAGCAGAACTGGTTTCGCTTTCTTAAAGCCATCTTTGAAGGCGATAGAAGCGGCCAGTTTAAACGCCAGTTCAGAGGAGTCAACGTCATGGTAAGAACCGAAGTGCAGACGAACACCCATGTCAACAACCGGGTAACCAGCCAGCGGGCCAGATTTCAGCTGTTCCTGGATACCTTTATCAACGGCCGGGATGTATTCGCCAGGAATTACACCACCTTTGATGTCGTTGATGAACTCGTAGCCTTTCGGGTTTGAACCCGGCTCCAGCGGGTACATGTCGATAACAACATGACCGTACTGACCGCGACCACCAGACTGCTTAGCGTGTTTACCTTCGATATCGGTAACTTTCGCGCGAATCGCTTCACGGTAAGCAACCTGAGGTTTACCGACGTTCGCTTCAACGTTGAATTCACGCTTCATACGGTCAACGATGATGTCGAGGTGCAGCTCACCCATACCGGCGATAATGGTCTGGTTAGATTCTTCGTCAGTCCATACGCGGAATGACGGGTCTTCTTTAGCCAGACGGCCCAGAGCCAGACCCATTTTTTCCTGGTCAGCTTTGGTTTTCGGTTCAACTGCGATGGAGATTACCGGCTCAGGGAATTCCATACGTTCCAGAATGATCGGCGCATCCGGGTCACACAGGGTGTCACCAGTGGTTACGTCTTTCAGACCGATTGCAGCAGCGATGTCGCCCGCGCGAACTTCTTTGATCTCTTCACGTTTGTTAGCGTGCATCTGAACGATACGACCGAAACGCTCACGTGCAGCTTTCACGGAGTTCAGTACGGTATCACCAGAGTTAACCACACCGGAGTACACACGGAAGAAGGTCAGGTTACCAACAAACGGGTCGGTAGCGATTTTGAACGCCAGTGCAGAGAACGGCTCGTCGTCGCTTGCGTGACGCTCAGCCGGAGTATCTTTACCGTCGTCCAGGATGCCGTTGATCGCAGGTACGTCAACCGGGGATGGCAGGTAATCAATTACCGCATCCAGCATCGCCTGAACACCTTTGTTCTTGAACGCAGAACCACAGGTTACCAGGATGATTTCGTTGTTCAGAACGCGCTGACGCAGAGCTTTTTTGATCTCTTCTTCAGTCAGTTCTTCACCACCCAGGTATTTCTCCATCAGCTCTTCTGAAGCTTCAGCAGCGGACTCGATCAGGTTCTGGTGCCATTCGTCAGCCAGGTCCTGCATGTCTGCCGGGATATCTTCGTAGGTGAAGGTTACGCCTGCATCTTCTTCGTTCCAGTTGATGGCTTTCATTTTCACCAGGTCAACAACACCGGTGAACGCTTCTTCAGCGCCAATTGCCAGCTGCAGCGGAACAGGGTTCGCGCCCAGACGGGTTTTGATCTGACCAACAACTTTCAGGAAGTTCGCACCCATACGGTCCATTTTGTTAACGAACGCAATGCGCGGAACTTTATATTTGTTTGCCTGACGCCATACGGTTTCAGACTGCGGCTGAACACCACCAACTGCGCAGTAAACCATTACCGCACCATCAAGAACACGCATGGAACGTTCTACTTCGATGGTGAAGTCAACGTGCCCCGGGGTGTCGATGATGTTTACGCGATGCGGTTCATACTGCTTAGCCATACCAGACCAGAATGCAGTAGTCGCTGCGGAAGTGATAGTAATACCACGCTCCTGCTCCTGTTCCATCCAGTCCATGGTGGCTGCGCCGTCATGAACTTCACCGATTTTATGGTTTACACCGGTGTAGAACAGAATACGTTCGGTAGTAGTGGTTTTACCGGCGTCGATGTGCGCACTGATACCGATGTTACGGTAGCGTGCGATGGGTGTTGTACGAGCCATTTGTTTCCTCGTTTATCTTTTAGGCGTTCAATTTAAGTAGCCCAAAGCGGGCTGCTTACTTGAAGCGCCCGCCTGGTGACTAAAACTCCGAAGGGATTACCAACGGTAGTGTGCGAACGCCTTGTTGGCTTCTGCCATACGGTGAACGTCTTCACGTTTCTTAACTGCAGTACCTTTGTTTTCTGCAGCATCAGAAAGTTCGTTCGCCAGGCGCAGAGCCATGGATTTATCACCGCGTTTACGAGCAGCTTCAACGATCCAACGCATTGCCAGAGCATTACGACGGACCGGACGAACTTCAACTGGAACCTGATAAGTAGAACCACCTACGCGGCGGGACTTAACTTCTACAGTCGGGCGCACGTTTTCGAGCGCAACTTCGAATGCTTCCAGTTCATTTTTACCAGAACGCTGAGCCAGGGTCTCCAGCGCGCTGTATACGATTGATTCTGCAGTAGATTTTTTACCATCTACCATCAGGATATTTACAAATTTAGCCAGCAGTTCTGATCCGAACTTCGGATCCGGCAGAATTTTACGCTGACCAATGACGCGACGACGTGGCATGGAAATACTCCGTTGTTAATTCAGGATTGTCCAAAACTCAAAGAGTTTAGTTTGACATTAAAATAAATCAGTTTGGCCTTACTTAACGGAGAACCATTAAGCCTTAGGACGCTTCACGCCATACTTGGAGCGAGCCTGCTTACGGTCTTTAACGCCGGAGCAGTCAAGCGCACCACGAACGGTGTGGTAACGAACACCCGGAAGGTCTTTAACACGACCGCCACGGATCAGGATCACGGAGTGCTCCTGCAGGTTGTGACCTTCACCACCGATGTAGGAAGTCACTTCGAAACCGTTAGTCAGACGCACACGGCATACTTTACGCAGTGCGGAGTTTGGTTTTTTAGGAGTGGTGGTATATACACGAGTACATACGCCACGTTTCTGCGGGCAGGCTTCCAGTGCAGGCACGTTGCTTTTTGCAACTTTGCGAGCACGTGGTTTGCGTACCAGCTGGTTAACTGTTGCCATTAAATAGCTCCTGGTTTTAGCTTTTGCTTCGTAAACACGTAATAAATCGCCTCATATAATATGAGGACGCGAAATTTTAGGGCCATGCCGAAAGGGTGTCAAGAAATATACAACGGTATGGCATTACCAGGTCATTTGAGCCGGGTGTTTTACCGTTAACCTGACGAAGTCAGTATAGCTGACCATGATGACATCGCTCGAAATTTGAGCACAAAGACCGCGCGCTTGCACATCTACATTCAACACATGGATGGATATGGGGGCAGCACGCAGGATTTCAAGAAAGTGGCTGTTTTCCACTGCCGCGAGCACGCCATCGGCGAGCAGCAGCAAATCATCACCTTCAGCCATCAGACGGATCATACCCGCGATATCGGAATGCCAGGGTGAAGTACTGAGTGTATGCAGCATAGGGGCCTCAGAAGCGCAGAATGACATCGTAGCCGTTAAGCCGTTCCCGCAGCGCATCCGGTTCTAACGGTTCCACATCGGCGACAAATCCCGTATCGGCCGCCAGACCGCGTTCACGCATTGAGGCGGCGCAGATCCAGCAGTTTTCAATATCGTAGAGCGCCAGCAGCTTGAAGGTGGCGATATAGTCACGCGCCAGAATCACCGCGGGCGTCTGCTGGCTGAGCAGTTGAAACACGCCATCGCCAATGAAAAAGACGCCAAGGTCTTCGCTTAATGCTGACGTCGCCAGCAGCGCATCCAGCCCTTCCCGGCCAGCGGCACTGCCGTGCGGCGCACTGGAGAAAACAAACGCGACGCGTTTCATCAGAACTGCACCATTCGATCGCAGGTCAGCGCGGCTTCGGCCAGCGAACCCAATCCGCTCAGCGAGAAACCCGGCTGTAAGTTAGAGGTCGGCAGCCCAAGCTGCCCGGCTTCCGTTTCATCCGTCACGCCTCTACGTAGCGCGGCGGCGACGCAAATATGCAGCGCCACGCCGTGCGTATCATGCAGCGATTGCCATGCGCGAACCAGATCAAACTCATCGCTGGCAGGGGAACTCAGCTGATTGGCGTTGTATACCCCTTCGCGATAGAAAAACACACAGGCTATCTCGTGACCTTCTGCCAGCGCCGCCTGCGCAAACTGCAGCGCGCTGCTGGCCTGTTGCGTACCATAGGCTGGCCCGGTCACCATCAGGGCAAAACGCATTACTTATCTTGCCCCAGGAAATCGCCATTCTTGAACTGACGAATGTAGAGATACACCGTGTGTTTGGAGATGTTCAGGCGGTCAGCCACCTGGTTGATCGCATCTTTGATGTCGAAGATGCCTTTCTCGTAAAGGTTAAGCACGATCTGGCGATTTTTGGCGTTATTGGAAACATTGCGATCGGCATTGACCTCTTCGATAGTGAACTCCAGCGTCTGGGTCACCAGATCCTCCACCGAGGAGGCGAAGTTAACCGCAGAGCCCACTTCCGGCGTCTCTGGCGGAATAAAGGTGTTCATAATCTGTGAGAACGGCACATCGAGGTTCATGTTGATGCACAGCAAGCCAATGACGCGTTGCTCACGATTACGGATGGCAATGGTGACCGACTTCATCAGCACGCCGCTTTTGGCGCGAGTAAAATAGCATTTGGAAACGCTACTATCCGCCCCGGTCATATCATGCAGCATACGGAGTGCGAGGTCGGTAATCGGCGAGCCGATTTTGCGCCCGGTATGTTCACCGTTTGCGATGCGTATTGCCGAACATTTAAGATCCTGAAGTGAATGCAGCACGATTTCGCAGTGGGAACCAATGAGCATCGCCAACCCGTCCACCACCGCTTCGTAGGATTTAAGAATATCGAAGTCGGTCTGATCGAAAGGACGTTGATCCAGTAAATCAAGCTCACTGGTTTCGTTGGTTAAAAGCGACCTGGACATGAAAAAAAGCACTCCTTTTCAGGAGCCTGTCGTTATGTTGTCAGGGCAGGCTCATCACTATTAGGGGCATCTAAAGTAATACAGCGCATAAGGCGCTTTCCAGCATTAATTATATCCTGCCGATAATAAAAAGCCGCCGCCCTGTGGGCGGCGGCTATCTGACTCTTATTTTTTGCTGGCTTCAGCAGCTTTATCTGCCGGTGCGGCTTCAGGCTGCGCTTCAGCCTTCGGCGCCGGTTTAACGTCTAACAGTTCAACGTCGAAGACCAGCGTGGAGTTCGCCGGAATACCCGGAACGCCGGTTTTTCCGTATGCCAGATCCGGTGGGATAACCAGCTGGATTTTACCGCCTTTCTTGATATTTTTCAGGCCTTCGGTCCAACCTGGAATAACGCCATCCAGACGGAAGGAGAGCGGTTCACCGCGGGTGTAGGAGTTATCGAACTCTTTACCGTCGATCAGCGTACCCTTGTAGTTAACAACCACGGTGTCGCTGTCTTTCGGTGCTTCGCCGGTGCCTTCTTTCTCTACTTTAAACAGCAGGCCGGTTTTAGAGGTTTTCACGCCCTTCTCTTTGGCGAACTTGTCGCGGTAGGCTTTGCCTTTCGCTTCGTTATCAGCTGCGTCTTTTTCCATCTTCGCCTGAGCGGAGGTCTTCACGCGAGTTTCGAAAGCCTGCAGAGTTTGTTCAATTTCCTGATCGGACAGTTTGCTCTTATCAGCAAAGGCGTCCTGAACGCCGGCGATCAGCTGGTCTTTATCCAGTTTGATGCCCAGTTTTTCCTGTTCTTTCAGAGAATTTTCCATGTAACGACCCAGCGATGCGCCCAGCGCATAAGCAGATTTCTGGTCGTCATTTTTGAATGCAGCTTTGCTTTCTGCTGCCGGGGCCGCTTTCGCCGCAGCGTCAGCCGCGAAGGTCAGAGGCGCATTCAGTGCAACGGCCATTGTGGTTGCCAGAAGCGTTACTTTAAACAGTGATTTCATCCATCTCTCCAGGGCCGGGGCCTCTCGCCCCATGTTAACTAAATGAGAAGCGTACTATAAAACGTTGTAGAGGAAATCTACATACGAACGCTCCTGATATCGACCCTTTTCAGACTCTTTTTGTTTAAATTAGTTTCCGCTCACGAACGGCAGTGCTGCATGCCGGGATAAAGTTGCGTAGAATCCGCCGCGTCGGAAACGCTTTTGGCGATAACAGAGTAGAGAGAGACATCATGCAGGAAACGACTATCGAGGCGCGTCTGGAGGAGCTTGAAAGCCGACTGGCCTTCCAGGAGATCACCATTGAGGATCTCAACCAGACGGTGACCGCTCATGAAATGGAGATGGCCAAACTGCGCGAGCATCTGCGTCTGCTGACGGAAAAACTCAAAGCCAGCCAGCCGTCCAACATCGCGTCACAGTCTGAAGAGACGCCGCCGCCCCATTATTAAGACGTAAAAAAAGCGGGTTTCCCCGCTTTTTTTGTCTCTGTCGTTCAAGAGAACGAGAGGGATTAGTGGCAGCCGCAGCCGCCGTGGCCTTTACCGCCACCGCCGCAGCAGCCTTCGCCGCCGTGGTCATGACCGTGGTCGTGGCCGTGACCGCCGCAGCAACCGTCTTCACCGTGATCGTGATGATGGTCGTGCGCGCCGTGAACGTGGCCATGAGCCAGTTCTTCTTCCGTTGCTTCACGGATAGCCACAACTTCTACGCTGAACTTCAGGTTCTGGCCAGCCAGCATGTGGTTGCCGTCAACCACAACGTGGTCGTCTTCAACTTCGGTGATTTCAACCGGAACCGGACCCTGGTCGGTTTCCGCCAGGAAGCGCATACCAACCTGCAGTTCGTCAACGCCCATGAAGACGTCTTTAGGAACGCGCTGCACCAGGTTTTCGTCGTACTGACCGTAAGCGTCGTTAGCTTGCACAGCAACGTCGAATTTATCACCAACATCGTGACCGTCCAGCGCATTTTCCAGGCCGGAGATCAGGGAACCGTGACCATGCAGGTAGTCCAGCGGTGCACTTACCGGAGACTCATCAACCAACACACCGTCTTCTGTACGTACCTGATAGGCCAGGCTGACCACCAGGTCTTTTGCTACTTTCATGATATCTCCTGAGCATGGGAATATTTTAGTGGCGCAGATTGTAGCGGAATTCTACACCCGTGTACCCATAAGCTTAAAAAAAGACAGCACGGATCGCTACTCCGGATGAAAAATCCCGATCACTTGTTCCTCTTTGCGCACGTGATCGCGCGCTTCTTTATCGGCTTCACGCATCTGGTGCCCGCACTTAACGCATTCAACCACATCGATATTATTCTCGCGCCACATCGCCATGGAATCCTGCGCCTGACACGACGGGCATTTTGCGCCCGCGATAAAACGTTTACGTACCGCCATACTCACCTTCTATTCAAATTCGTCCCAGCCGTCCAACTGCCGTCGCTCTTGTTGCATCTCACGCTGGAAGATCTCCTCCAGCTCCCGCCGCGCTTCCCGCACGCGCGAAATTTGTTGAGTATCGCTGTGGACCGGCATAAGTTCACGCAACATGCGCATGTCCAGGCGCTTAAAGTGCAGCTGGGCGCGCTGCGCCTGATGTGGGTGCATCCCGGTTGAGATAAGTGCCTTACGCCCCAGCTCCAGCGCGCTGGAAAAAGTCTCACGAGAAAACTGTACCACGCCTGCCTGTAACAGTTCGTGCGCCTCCACACGTCCCCGTGCACGCGCCATAATGTTCAGATGCGGGAAGTGCTGCTGGCAGATTTCCACCAGCTTCATGGTATCTTCCGGTTCGTTGCAGGTAATGACGATCGACTGTGCTTGTTCAGCCCCCGCCGAGCGCAGTAGCTCCACCTGTGTAGCGTCGCCGTAATAAACCTTATAGCCGTATTTGCGCATCAGGTTAACCGCGCTGATATCACGCTCGAGGACGGTAATGCGCAGCTTATTGGCCATCAGCAGACGGCCAATCACCTGACCGAAACGGCCAAAGCCCACCACGATCACCTGCGGCTTATCATCCTCCACCCACGGCGCTTCATCTTCCTCTTCCGGGCCGTTGAAACGACGCGACAGGACCAGATCCACAACCTTCATCAGTAGCGGCGTGGTCATCATCGACAGCGTGACCGTCACCAGCAGCAGCGACATCTGGTCACCCTTGAAGACTTTGAACGACGAGGCGGCGGAAAAGAGTACGAAGGCAAACTCGCCGCCCTGACTCAGCACGCTGGCAAACTGCATACGCTCTGAGCTGCGCATACCGTTCACATGCGCCAGCAGATACAGCACCAGCGTCTTCACCGCCACCAGCAGCGCCACGCAGCCCACAACCAACAACAGATGGGTGTAGAGCACGCCGAGATTCAGCGACATGCCCACCGAAATAAAGAACAGCCCCAACAACAGCCCTTTAAACGGCTCGATAGCGATTTCCAGTTCGTGGCGATATTCGCTTTCCGCCAACAGCACGCCCGCAATAAAGGTGCCCAGCGCCATCGACAGCCCCAGCGCATCCATAAACAGCGCGGAACCGAGGACCAACAGCAGCGTCGCCGCGGTAAACACTTCACGTACGCCTGAGCTGGCGATAAAACGGAATACCGGGCGCAGCAGATAGCGCCCGCCAATCAACATTCCGGCAAAAGCCAGCACCTTCAGGCCAACGGTCTGCCAGTGGACATGATCGTCACCGGCCCCTGCCAGCAGCGGCACCAGCGCCAGCGCCGGGATGACAGCTAAATCCTGAAACAACAGCACCGAGAAGCCAAGCTGCCCGGCTTCGCTGCGGTTCATCCCCTTTTCGCGCATCAGCTGCAAGGCCATCGCCGTCGATGACATCGCCAGGCCAATCCCGCCAATCACCGCCGCCTGCCACGAAAAGTTGGTCAGCATCAGCAGCCCGCCGAGGATCGCCGCGCTGAGCATGACCTGCGCGGCGCCAATACCAAAAATGGGGCGTCGCAGCTGCCATAGCTTGGTGGGGTTCAGTTCCAGCCCGATGATAAACATCAGGAACACCACGCCCAGCTCGGAGAAGTGAAGAATTTCGTCGACGTCGCTGATGAAACCCAGTCCCCACGGGCCGATGGCAATCCCCGCCAGCAGATAACCTAATACCGCGCCGATGCCCAGCCTCGCGGCTAACGGCACCGCCGCCACCGCCGCGAAGAGAAACAGCACCCCCGCTAATAACAAATCTGAACCTTCCATCATCGCCCCCCTGCCACAATCGGCGCCGCCAGCCAGTCAGCGTAGGCTTTAGCATGGTTTGCCAGTTCATTGGGCGGCTGACGTCGCGCCCAGTAGACGATAATCGGGTTCATCCAGTGCATGTGGCACATGGCGGCGGTCAGCTCAAACGGGCGCAGGATATCGCTCATCGGATAGCGATTCAGGCCATCGTGACGGTAGGCGCTTTCCGGCTCGCCGGTGGTGATCACACTCCGCCAGTACTTTCCCGCCAGCTGGTTTCCCCCTATACCGCTGGCAAAGCCACGGCTTAGCACGCGGTCGAGCCACTCTTTAAGCAGCGCAGGACAGCTATAGGTATAAAGCGGATGCTGAAAGACGATAACGTCATGCTCGCGCAGCAGCGCCTGCTCGCGAGGAATATCAATAAAAAAGTCCGGATAGTGCGCGTAGAGATCGTGCACCGTGACGTTGCTTAACTGCGAAGCCGGCTTAAGCAAAACCCGGTTAGCAACCGAGTCCTGTGATTCCGGATGGGCATAGATCAGCAATACTTTCGCTGTCTGCGTCATTATTCCCCTCCCGGGCGTCAATCACATCCTCTTTCTGGCTGGTTGGCACGCAACCGGAATGATTTTGTGTATAGTCATCGTTTTGGGCTACCATTGCGGCCCGGTCTAGCGATTCGCTTACCACATTACATTACCACAATGACAATTTAACATATTCAGAACATACGGCGCCTTATGATTGTTTTCTCCTCGTTACAAATTCGTCGCGGCGTGCGTGTCCTGCTGGATAACGCATCGGCCACCATCAACCCCGGGCAAAAAGTCGGCCTGGTGGGGAAAAACGGCTGCGGCAAATCCACATTGCTCGCGCTGCTGAAAAACGAGATAAGCGCCGATGGCGGCAACTTTACCTACCCCAGCAGCTGGCAACTGGCGTGGGTAAACCAGGAAACCCCTGCGCTGCCTCAACCCGCTCTGGAGTATGTCATTGACGGTGACCGCGAATTCCGCCAGCTGGAAGCCCAATTGAATGACGCCAATGAACGTAATGACGGCCACGCCATTGCTACCGTTCACGGCAAGCTGGACGCAATTGACGCGTGGACCATCCGCTCTCGCGCCTCCAGCCTGCTGCACGGCCTCGGCTTCAGCAACGAGCAGCTTACCCGCCCGGTCAGCGACTTCTCCGGCGGCTGGCGTATGCGCCTCAACCTGGCGCAGGCGCTGATCTGCCGCTCCGACCTGCTGCTGCTCGATGAACCGACTAACCACCTCGACCTTGACGCGGTGATCTGGCTGGAAAGATGGCTCAAAAGCTATCAGGGCACGCTGATTCTGATTTCCCACGACCGCGACTTCCTCGACCCGGTGGTGGACAAAATTATTCATATCGAACAGGAAACGATGTTCGAGTACACCGGCAACTACAGCTCGTTTGAAGTGCAGCGTGCCACTCGCCTGGCTCAGCAACAGGCAATGTACGAAAGCCAGCAGGAGCGCGTGGCGCATCTGCAAAGCTACATCGATCGTTTCCGCGCCAAGGCCACCAAGGCCAAGCAGGCGCAGAGCCGTATCAAGATGCTCGAGCGTATGGAGCTGATTGCCCCGGCTCATGTCGACAACCCGTTCCACTTCAGCTTCCGCGCGCCGGAAAGCCTGCCGAACCCGCTGCTGAAGATGGAAAAGGTCAGCGCGGGCTACGGCGATCGCACGATCCTTGAATCTATCAAGCTGAACCTGGTGCCGGGTTCGCGCATCGGCCTGCTGGGCCGTAACGGTGCGGGTAAGTCGACGCTGATTAAGCTGCTGGCGGGCGAACTGGAGCCGCTACACGGTGAGATTGGCCTCGCTAAAGGCATCAAGCTCGGTTACTTCGCCCAGCACCAGCTGGAGTTCCTGCGCGCGGATGAATCCCCGCTGCAACACCTGGCGCGCATGGCGCCGCAGGAGCTGGAGCAGAAACTGCGCGACTACCTCGGCGGCTTCGGCTTCCAGGGCGATAAAGTCAGCGAACAGACCGCCCGCTTCTCCGGTGGTGAAAAAGCTCGCCTGGTGCTGGCACTGATCGTCTGGCAGCGTCCAAACCTGCTGCTGCTCGATGAACCGACCAACCACCTGGATCTCGACATGCGCCAGGCGCTCACCGAAGCGCTGATTGATTTCGAAGGCGCGCTGGTTGTCGTCTCGCACGACCGCCACCTGATTCGTTCCACCACTGACGACCTCTATCTGGTTCACGACAAAAAGGTCGAACCGTTCGACGGCGACCTGGAAGATTATCAGCAGTGGCTGAGTGACGTGCAGAAGCAGGAAAACCAGGCCGACGACGCACCGAAGGAAAACAACGCCAACAGCGCCCAGTCACGCAAAGATCAGAAGCGTCGCGAAGCCGAGCTACGCACTCTGACGCAGCCGCTGCGTAAAGAGATTACCCGTCTGGAAAAAGAGATGGAAAAGCTCAACGCCCAACTGGCGCAGGCGGAAGAGAAGCTCGGCGACAGCAGCCTGTATGACCCAAGCCGTAAAGCGGAGATGACCGAGTGTCTGCAACTGCAGGCTAGCGCCAAATCCGGGCTGGAAGAGTGTGAAATGGCATGGCTTGAGGCGCAGGAGCAGCTTGAGCAAATGATGCAGAACGACTAACGCACGGGGCGGACAATGAACCTGTCAATCACCGATGACATTACCTTCCGCAAGCTCACCATCTTCATGACCTTTATGGAGAAGGGCAACATCGCCCGTACCGCCGAGGTGCTGAATATCAGCGGCGTCAGCGTGCACCGGGCGTTGCATACGCTGGAAGAGAACGTTCGTTGTCCGCTGTTCGTCCATAAAGGCCGCAACCTGATTGCCCAACCGGCGGCGTGGACGCTGCTGGAGTACTGTCAGGAAGTCACGCAGTTGATGGAGCGCGGGCTGGAAGAGACGCGCAAAACGGCAGGCGTGGGCCAGGGCCGTTTACGTGTGGGCACGCTCTACTCGCTGACGCTGGAGACGGTGCCGCACTTGATTATGGGGATGAAGCTGCGCCGTCCGGACCTGGAGCTGGACCTCACCATGGGATCTAACGAGGCGCTGCTGAAAATGCTGGAAGACGGCGTTCTGGATGCCATCCTCATCTCCATTTCCGAAAGCGAAATCGACCGCAACAGCCTCGAAGTGCTCCCCCTGTTCCACGACGATATCTACCTCGCCGCGCCGATGTCCGCCGCTCTGGATACCACCGCCAGGGCCGACCTGCGCCACTATCGCCATGAAAAGTTTGTCTCGCTGGCGGAAGGGTTTGCGACCTACGCCGGTTTCCAGGAAGCGTTTCATATCGCCGGGTTCGAGCCGGAGATTGTCACCCGCGTGAACGATATCTTCTCCATGCTCAGTCTGGTACAGGCAGGAGTGGGTTTCTGTTTGATGCCGGGGCGAATGAAGAAAATGTATGAGAATACCGTGAAGCTACAAAAACTGGCTGAGCCGTATCAGATGCAGCAGCTTATCGCCATCGTCTTTGCCCGCAACCGCGAGCGCGACCCAAGCCTGCTGGCGCTGGCCGCCGAAGGGCGCATGTACGCCAGGACGCTGAACCAGAACGCCTGATTGCCGAATGGCGATGCTACGCGTCTTATCCGGCCTACGCGTGTCGAGCCGGTTTTGTAGGCCCGATAAGCGCAGCGCCATCGGGCAATCACATCACGCACGAAGCCGCTTCGCCAAGTGCACGGCCACATCCATACCGCTGCGTTCCAGGGCGATAGACTCCCCTTCCCATGCAGCCTGACGCGTCAGGCAGGTCAGCACGCCACCGGGTGGCATTTCAATCGCCAGCCGCGCTTCACGTTCGTTAGCGGAGATAACCGCCTCCTGCCAACGCACCGTGCGCGCCATATTCATCGCCAGATCGTCAGCAATGCGTTCCGGCTGCCACAGCACGCGCCCGGTACTGCCGCTCAGGTAGGCGTAGCGTGGGCGGGAAAGCATCACATGGCTGAACGCCTCAACCAGCTTTTGTGCGGGCTCGGCCAGCAGTTCACAATGCGATGGCACGCTCACCGCCAGGCGATGCGCTTTAGTTGCCCCTTTTGCCATCGCGCGTTTCGCCACTTCCGCCATCGCTTCATCGGTACCGGCAATCACAATCTGTGTTTCCGCATTCAGGTTGGCGATGTATGTACCACTATCAGCCACCAGCGCTTCCACCTGATTGAGCGTCAGCCCCATAATGGCCGTCAGACCGTAACCATGCGGGTACGCTTGCTCCATCAAATCACCGCGCAGCGCCACCAGCCGCAGCGCATCGCTGAATTCCAGCGCACCCGCGATAACCGCTGCCGGATAAGCGCCGATCGACAGCCCGCTCACGATATCGGGCGCTACGCCACGACGTTCCAGCTCGCGCGCCCAGGCAACGCCAGCAATCAGCAGAGACAGCTGAACGGCTCGGGTATGTTTCAACGCTTCAGGGCTATCCAGCGTATCCACCTCGGCCCCCAGCACTTCACGCGCCTGGGTCAGCTCCGTCCCCGGAAGGTTTTGCAGCATCCCTGGGTGCTGCGTCCCCTGCCCCGGAAAGGTAAACAGAATTTTCATGACTCCTCCCTGCCCCACGGGTCGCGGACCAACTGCGGCCCCTGTGAGGTTTTTAACAGCGCTTTTCCATCGCGCAGCCACTCATTAAGGGCAAAGCCGCCGCGCGGGGTATCCACCTGGGTATCTGCCCGGCACAGCCCGCCTGCCAGCTGCAGCTGCCACTTCTCCAGCGCCTCACGGGAGAGCGGCTGCGGCGCGCGGATCAGCAGATCCAGATCGCTTGCCGCGTGGATAACCGGGATCCCGGTCGCCAGCGCATAGCCGGTACTCCCGGTAATACCCCACGTCCACGGCCACGCCTGCTGCGCCAATAACAAAGCCACCTGAACCGGTGGCTGAGAGATAAAGGGCGAACGCAGCAGCGACAGCGGATCCACCAGCGATTCCGGCGAGCAGACGCGAACGACCGCCTCCGCTTTTACCCAACCGGCGGCGCGCTGCTCGCGTTTCATCCCGCGGACACCCACGGGAATGCGCCCCTGCGCATCAACATCACGCCGCACCACTACCGGCAGACCGCTATGCCAGACGGTATCCACCCAGGATTCCGTGACATCTTCGAGCGCGTCGCGCGCGTTCAGCCAGATTAAGTCGTGTGGGCGTAATGTTGTGCTCATGATTTAGATTCCTGAAGTCAGCGAGATAAACAGCGGCAGCGACAGGATACACAGTACCGAGCTCAACAGCAGCACGGCTTCTGCATCCGGCGACTGCACGCCAAAGCGGTTACCGAACACCACGCCGAAGAAACCGGCAGACAGCGCAATCATCAGGATAGCGGTAATCGCTACGGAGCCATGCAGACCGAAGATAAGGACAATACCCCACGCAATTGCCGGTTGAATCAACAGCTTAGCGATAGTTGAAGTGATCACCACGGTGTTGATCTGCAGTTTACGCGCAGAGAGGATCACACCGGTCAGGAACAACGCGGCCGCAGTAGCGGACAGACCCAGCGGTTTAATAGCCGCCAGTACCAGCTCCGGCATTTTAATACCAATGGCAGAGAGGATAACCCCCAACAGCGGCCCCATCACGATCGGTTTTTTAATCGAGCGCCACATCAGTACCGGCAGCATGGAGAGCGTAGAACCGGAGTTACCGCCTTCCGCACGCGCTTTCTCACGTTCGAGGATCAGCAGGCAGAACGGCGTCATCAGCACAGAGCCGCAGGCGATGGAAACGGCAACGGACAGCGAGGTGGAAGAGGTTTCACCCAACACGCTACCCAGAATCGGCAGACCCAGCGCGGCGTAGTTTGGCAGCGCAACGGTCAGGGTCAGCACGGCGGCATCCTGTGGCGATTTATTGAAGAGTTTGGTCGCCATAAAGTAGATGGCGGCATAGGTAATCCACATTGCCAGCGTCAGCACCACAATCAGCGGCGACTGCGCAACAATGCCGGCCCACGGTGTTTGTACCGTGGCGCTAAACAGCGCGGCGGGCAGCGCGAAGTCCATCACGAAGATATTGAGCAGGGAGACATTCTTGTTATCCACCATTTTGGCCTTCCCGGCCCAGAATCCCAGCAACATAATGACGAAAATCGGAGCAAGAGCATGAACAATTACGTAAGTCATATTTCACCTGTAATGAAAAAAAGTTAGCACTGGCGCGATGATTATTATTTTTCAGATGCAACTGCCCGCATGGGCGCGGAAAGCGCCCATGGAGCCGTACATCCGGCAGGTCTCTTTTTTACTTACCAGCTTGCTCGCATGCGTTCGCGTACGAGGGCAGAGCTGCGGCGATTGTCGGCACCCAGACGGCTTTTCAGCGTCGGGTCCTGACGAGCGTCGTTGATGGCCTGTTGCAGAGTGTTTTTCACCAGCGCCAGATCGTTAGCAGACGGGGCATCCGGATTGCTGATATCCAGCAGATTCTCCAGTAGCCCCAGGGTGGCGTAATTGCTGATGTCATACGCCATCGGCGGAATGGTTGCCGCCAGTTTTTCCAGCGCCTCAACGGTACGCAGGGTGATGCGCGCCGCCGACTCTTTACCCATCGCGTGGATCAGCACACCTTTGTCGTTAAAGGCGATCAGGCGGTTTGCCTGGTAGCCGTGCGCCAGAAACGCGCCGGACATCGCTTTACCGACAATCAGGCCAATCACCGGGTGGCCTGCCAGACGCGCGTTGGCATACGCCGCTGCGGCACCGGCCAGCGCCTGGTGAATGCCAAAGCCTTCTTCACGACGACCATAGGCCTGGCTCGGCACGTCAATCACCGCCACAATCGGGCGCTTCACGGCTTTATCGGCATCGGCGGCGATGGTTTCGCTTACCACTTTCGCCAGGGTCCAGCCTTCCAGCAGGCCCACTTCGCCTTTCGCAGCACGCGGGTAGTGGTTGTTCGCGTCCGGCACCACGGCAATAAAACGCACCGTTTCACCGTTCAGCTCGCCGTCGGCAGCCTGGACGGACGGACACAGACCCTCGATACGTTTAGCGTTCGGCGCCAGGGTTTCCAGCCATAATTGGCCACGGCTCATTGCGTTACTCATCATTTCACCTCCCGGGCAAAGAGCGCATGAATCTGTTCGGTATCGGCCTGTTTACGCGTGTCGAAGTTCGTCAGGCGTTCGAGATACCAGTCGTAGTTATCGGTGCGATGTTTTGCCGGAACGCCTTTAGCCAGCGCCTCGTTCATGGCGGCCTTAACCGCGTTGACGCCGTCGCCGACCAGCGCTTCCACCAGCCCGCTTTGGTAGCGAATTTCGCCACCGGTCATGCTCCAGATAAACGGACGGTCACGGGAGTCGTACTCTTCAATCCCGGCTTCCTGTTCGATAACCTGCGGGCCGTTGAGCCCCAGACGCGCTTCACGGGTGACAATCAGATAGCTACACAGTGCGGCGGCGATAGACATCCCGCCGAAGCAGCCGACGGTCCCGGCGACAATGCCGACCACCGGGGTATAACGGCGCAGGTCAACAATCGCCGCGTGAATATCGGCAATCGCCGCCAGGCCCAGGTTGGCTTCCTGCAAACGCACGCCGCCGGTTTCCAGGCTCAGTACGGCCTGAGTCGGAATACCGTTGCGGTTATCTTCCGCCGCCAGCTCAAGCGCCGCCGCCATTTTGGCGCCGGACACCTCGCCCATGCTGCCGCCCTGGAACGCGCCTTCAATCGCTACAACAACAGCTGGTTTGCCGTTAATGGTGCCTTTCGCCACCACCATGCCGTCATCGGCCTGCGGGACGATGCCCTGCGCGCCGAGCCACGGCGACATCACGCCTTCAAACGGGTCGAGCAGTTCACGGTAGCTGCCTTCGTCCAGCAGCGCCTGTGCGCGCTGACGCGCTTTTAATTCGATAAAACTGCGGTCATCACGCATAGCTCACCTCTTCAAAAACCTGTTCGATACGGATGCGCGCCACGCCCGGCGTCGCGCCGAAGTCGTGGATGATCAGTTGGCCTGCCGGCAGGCTGCTGACCGTCTGCAGACGGTTAATCAGTGCTTCCCAGCGGCTGCGGCTGTTATCGACGGAAGTGGTGATATCAATGGTTAACGTCTGGCCCTGGTCGGCGGTGAATAACACCTCCATATCCCCGGAGCCCACAACGCCTGCCAGCGCTTTGCCGCTTAAGGTGCGGCTGGCCGGTACGGTTAACGTAATGTGTTCCATAACATCCTCTTAATGCTTGAAATAGGGCGATTCGATGCGATCGAGAAACAGCGTGGCGGCAAGCAAATCGGCTGCGCCGCCCGGCGAGGCGTTCAGCGCCAACATGTGGCTATCGAGCGCCGCTAAGGCCGCCTGACCTGCTGGATGGGCGCTACCACCTGCACTCAGCACGGCGCGGGCGCCGTCTTGCATGGCATCAAGCCCTTCCAGCCCCGCGCGGGACAGCACGCAGGTATCGGTCAGCGAGGTCATGATGGCCATCAGCGCATCAAGCCTGGCGTGCGTTTCGCTGCTGCCGTTAAGGCGGCTTAAGCGAAGCTGCGGTAGCGCACGCTGCATCACGTGCGGAAACGCCTGCTGCGCTTCTTCCCGGGCACCCGGCACCTGATAGCGGTGAGTGGCGCGTAGCCCTTTACTGAAGACCTTCGGCGCGGCGGCATCCGGCAGTTTTGCCAGCTCGGCGGCGGTCATCGCCACCTGCTGCGCGCTGCCCACGCCGCCGTGCATCGCCACCGCGCTGACCAGCAGCCCCAGCGCCCAAATCGCGCCGCGGTGGGTATTCACGCCGTCGGTGGCGGCCATCATCTGTTTCTCGCCTTCTCGGCCAAGTCGCCCTACGGTTTGTCTCAGCGCAATGTCGGCTGGCCGCTGCCAGCTCTGTTGCGCAAGCGCCTGAAACGTGGGGGTCAGGCTGTGCGCGGAGCGCTCCATTAGCGCAAGCGATAAATCGTGGTGCGCGCCGTTCCCCCGACTGTCCACCAGACCGGGTTTCGGGCTTAATCGTGCTTCGTCAATCAGACACTGCGTGGCGGTTCGCGCCAGCCATTCGGCACCGCCTTCAACCTGAATCTGGGGCAGAAGTTTCATTACCAGCTCCGGAATTTCGCAGGTGGGTTGTAAAGACCGCCGGACCATTCCACCAGGTCGGCGACGCTACCGGCTGCCAGCAGCGAACGGGTGGCGTCGGTACGACGAATGCCCATATCTTCCGGGTAGACCACTTTGCCGCTCTGACGCAGTTCGGCGACGCGTTTCGCGTCAACGCCCAGACCGATATCGGTGATACCGGCAACCGCAGCGACCATCGCGCGGCGTTCTTCCAGATCTTTGGCGCGGTAGAGGTAGGCGATACCTTCTTCAGTCAACACGTGGGTCACGTCGTCGCCGTAGATCATTACCGGCGCCAGCGGCATACCGGAGGCTTTCGCCACGTCTACCGCATCCAGTTTCTCAACGAAGGTTGGTTTCACGCCGGCCTGGAAGGTTTCCACCATCTGTACAACCAGTTTTTTACCGCGCTGCATCGGATCCGGTTCGGTGATCATGTTCAGCCAGGCTGGGGTAGCGTGGCGACGACCGTGCGGATCGTGGCCCATGTTCGGCGCGCCACCGAAGCCGGAGAGACGACCGCGGGTCACGGTGGAGGAGTTGGCGTAGCCGTCAACCTGCAAGGTGGAACCGATAAACATATCCACCGCGTACTGCCCTGCCAGCTGGCAGAAAGCACGGTTGGAACGCATGGAGCCGTCGGAACCGGTGAAGAAGATATCCGGACGGGCGCGGATGTACTCTTCCATCCCCAGCTCACCGCCGAAGCAGTGCACGCTTTCTACCCAGCCGCTTTCAATCGCCGGGATCAGCGTCGGATGCGGGTTCAGGGTCCAGTGTTTACAGATTTTGCCCTTCAGACCCAGCTGTTCGCCGTAGGTTGGCAGCAGCAGTTCAATCGCCGCGGTGTTGAAGCCGATACCGTGGTTCAGCGACTGCACCTGATGTTCCGCGTAGATGCCTTTAATCGCCATCATCGCCATCAGGATGTGTTCCTGTTTAATCAGGCGCGGGTCACGGGTAAACAGTGGTTCGATAAAGAACGGCTTGTCGGCGACAACCACGTAGTCAATCCAGGAGCCCGGAATATCCACGCGCGGCAGGTCGCATTCGTCATCCACCAGTTCGTTCACCTGTGCGATGACAATGCCATCGTGGAACGCGGCGGCTTCCACCAGAGCTGGCGTATCTTCGGTGCTCGGCCCGGTGTAGAGGTTGCCTTTACGGTCAGCCTTATAACCGGCAATCAGCGCCACGTTCGGGGCCAGGTCGACGTAAAGACGGGAATAGAGTTCGATGTAGGTATGGATGGCGCCGATTTCCAGCTGACCATCTTCCAGCAGCTGCGAGATACGCAGGCTCTGGGTGCCGGAGAAGGAGAAGTCCAGCTTGCGGGCGATGCCTTTTTCAAAGATATCCAGATGCTCGCTGCGCCCGACGCTTGGCATAATCATGTGCAGGTCGTGCACAATCTGCGGGTTCACCTCAGCCAGCATACGGGACAAGAAATCTGCCTGCTTTTGGTTATTCCCTTCTAATACCACGCGGTCACCCGGCGCGATCAGTTTTTCCAGCATCGCGGTCAGGTCTGCGGTCGGCAGCACCTTACCCTGCACCGGAACGGAAGCCAGACGGCGCTGTTTTTCCGTGCGGCGGGTGTTCCAGACTCGTGCTGGCGTTTGCCCAGATAACATTATTAACCTCCTGATTCAGCTAATCATTTTGATTGCTTAACACAGCTAAGAGTGTGAACCCTGGTGAGAAAGTCATCAATTAAGCGTAGGAGAGAATCATTAGCTTGAGAGTAATAATTGAAGTAACAATTTGTGATAAGGATCAGAACCCAAAGGGATAAAAACGACTACCTGTGCCTCATTTTCATAAACACAATGGCAAAGTGACGGTATAGTAGGCGGCAGATTAACGAGTAAACATCGCGTAGACATGACTGAAACCACCCACCACGATCTCAACATCGACACCCAAAGCAGCGCCGACTTCGTGCCGATGCGCGGCGTCAGCAATCGTCATTTGCAGACCATGCTGCCGCGTCTTATCCGCCGTAAGGTGCAGTTCACGCCGCACTGGCAGCGCCTTGAACTGCCGGACGGCGACTTTGTCGATCTGGCGTGGAGCGAAGATCCGCAGGCCGCGCGCCATAAGCCGCGTCTGGTGGTGTTTCACGGTCTGGAAGGCAGCCTGTATAGCCCGTACGCGCACGGCCTTATCAATGCAGCGAAAGCGCAGGGCTGGCTGGGCGTGGTGATGCATTTCCGTGGCTGTAGCGGCGAGCCTAACCGTCTGAACCGCATCTACCACTCCGGCGAAACGGAAGACGGCACCTGGTTCCTGCACTGGCTGGCGCGCGAATATGGTCACGCCCCGACTGCGGCAGTGGGCTACTCGCTCGGCGGCAACATGCTGGCCTGCCTGCTCGCCAAAGAAGGCGACGAAGTGCCCATCGATGCCGCCGTGATTGTCTCGGCGCCGTTTATGCTGGAAGCCTGTAGCTACCACATGGATAAAGGCTTTTCACGCGTTTATCAGCGCTATCTGCTCAACCTGCTAAAAGGCAACGCCGCCCGCAAGCTGAAGGCCTATCCCGGCTCTTTGCCGGTCGATTTGCGTCAGTTGAAAAGCATGCGCCGCATCCGCGAGTTCGATGATTCGATTACCTCGAAGATCCACGGCTTTGCCGATGCCATCGACTATTACCGCCAGTGCAGCGCGATGCCGATCTTAAGCAAAATCACCAAGCCGACGCTGATCATCCACTCAAAGGACGATCCGTTTATGGATCACCACTCCATCCCCGCACAGGAAGAGCTGCCGGAGAACGTGGAGTACCAGTTGACGGAATACGGTGGTCACGTAGGTTTTATCGGCGGCACTTTGCGCCACCCGGAAATGTGGCTGGAAAAACGCATTCCCGCCTGGTTGATGCGCTGGTTGGGAGCAAAAGCATGATTATTCCCTGGCAGGATATCGACCCGGAGACGCTGGACAACCTGATTGAAAGCTTTGTCTTGCGCGAAGGCACTGATTATGGTGAATATGAACGTTCACTTGCGCAAAAGGTCGCCGACGTAAAACACCAGCTACAAACAGGCGAAGCGGTGCTGGTCTGGTCTGAGCTTCATGAGACCGTCAACATCATGCCCCGTAACCAATTTCGCGGTTAACTATACTCTAACGGCAGGAGGCGTTTACCACGCTTCCCTTGTCGTCTTTTCAGGGAGTTATTCGCATGTCTGCCAAACATCCGGTTATTGCCGTTACCGGCTCCAGCGGCGCGGGGACCACCACCACCAGCCTCGCCTTCCGTAAAATCTTTGCTCAACTCAACCTGCGCGCGGCAGAAGTGGAAGGCGACAGCTTCCACCGCTATACCCGTCCGGAAATGGATATGGCCATTCGTAAAGCCCGTGATTTGGGCCGCCATATTAGCTACTTTGGTCCGGATGCCAACGACTTCGGCCTGCTGGAACAAACCTTTCGCGACTATGGCGTGAGCGGTAAAGGGCAGTCGCGTAAATATCTGCATACCTACGATGAAGCCGTGCCGTGGAATCAGGTACCCGGCACGTTTACCCCCTGGCAGCCGCTGCCAGAACCGACCGACGTGCTGTTCTACGAAGGGCTGCACGGCGGCGTAGTGACGCCACAGCATGATGTCGCCCGCCACGTCGATCTACTGGTCGGCGTCGTGCCAATCGTTAACCTTGAGTGGATCCAGAAGATGATCCGCGACACCAGCGAACGCGGACATTCTCGCGAAGCGGTGATGGATTCCGTGGTGCGTTCGATGGAAGACTATATCAACTACATCACGCCGCAGTTCTCCCGCACCCATATCAACTTCCAGCGCGTGCCGACGGTCGATACCTCTAACCCGTTTGCCGCCAAGGGTATTCCGTCGCTGGACGAAAGCTTTGTGGTGATTCACTTCCGCAATCTCGACAACATCGACTATCCGTGGCTACTGGCCATGCTGCAAGGCTCGTTTATCTCGCATATGAATACGCTGGTGGTTCCCGGCGGGAAGATGGGGCTGGCGATGGAATTGATCATGACACCGCTGGTGCAGCGTATGATGGAAGGGCGAAACTAATGCACGAACCCTCACCCCACAGGGGCGAGGGATTTGCTACGTGCGAGGAATTACCCTTCGATCACTTCGTAGGAGTGGGTGATATTCACCGCTTTTTCAAGCATCAGCGCAACAGAACAGTACTTCTCCGCAGACAGATCCACCGCACGGGAAACCGCCGCATCCTTCAGCCCTTTACCGGTGACGATAAAATGCAGATTGATGTGGGTGAACAGGCGCGGCGCTTCTTCACGACGCTCGGAGGTCAGCTTCACTTCGCAGTCGGTCACGTCGTTGCGGCCCTTCTGCAGGATAGACACCACATCGATGGCGCTACAGCCGCCCGCGGCCATCAGCACCACTTCCATTGGGCTTGGCGCTTTATCGCCAGAGTTGCCGTCCATCAGGATCTGGTGTCCAGAAGCGGACTCACCGAGGAAGGTCAGCCCTTCAACCCATTTCACACGCGCTTGCATAATTTTTAACTCCAAGGTTGCAATTTTCTTCTCAGATTACGCGCACATAACAATTCTCGCAATGGAAGGCGATCGACGTCATGCTGAAGCGAGACACCAGGAGACACACGGCTAAAGCTATGCTAAAACAGTCAGGATGCTACGGTAATACATAAACGTACTGCATGTATGCAGAGGACATCACATTACAGGCTGCGACAGTATTCGACAGCCGACTTCCCAGGTAACGGGAAGGATACTATTGCAACCGGTGGCCGCAATGCTTTTGCCGCCGGGAAGAGCTTATAACAGAGGATAACCGCGCATGGTGCTTGGCAAACCGCAAACAGACCCGACTCTCGAATGGTTCTTGTCTCATTGCCATATTCATAAGTACCCATCGAAGAGCACGCTGATTCACCAGGGTGAAAAAGCAGAGACGCTGTATTACATCGTAAAAGGCTCAGTGGCAGTACTCATCAAGGACGAAGAAGGGAAAGAGATGATCCTCTCTTACCTCAACCAGGGCGATTTCATCGGTGAGTTAGGCCTGTTTGAAGAAGGCCAGGAACGCAGCGCGTGGGTACGGGCAAAAACCGCTTGTGAAGTTGCTGAAATCTCTTATAAAAAATTCCGTCAGCTGATCCAGGTTAACCCGGACATCCTGATGCGTCTCTCTTCGCAAATGGCGCGTCGTCTGCAGGTTACCTCTGAGAAAGTCGGCAACCTGGCGTTCCTCGACGTCACCGGTCGTATCGCTCAGACCCTGCTGAACCTGGCGAAACAACCTGACGCGATGACCCACCCGGACGGGATGCAGATCAAAATCACCCGTCAGGAAATCGGCCAGATCGTCGGCTGCTCCCGTGAAACCGTGGGCCGTATCCTGAAGATGCTGGAAGATCAGAATCTGATCTCCGCACACGGCAAAACCATTGTCGTTTACGGTACCCGCTAATCCAGCCCAAACGGCGTATTGCGTCATGCAGTACGCCGTTTTTGTTTTCCCCCTATGTGGCGCAGGCTGATTTACCACCCGGAAGTCAACTATGCACTGCGGCAAACGCTGGTGCTGTGTCTGCCCGTTGCCATTGGTCTACTGCTCGGCCACCTCCAGCAGGGGTTGCTGTTCTCGCTGGTGCCCGCCTGCTGCAACATTGCCGGGCTTGATACCCCGCATAAGCGTTTCTTCAAGCGTCTGATCATCGGCGGCTGCCTGTTCGCCGGATGTAGTCTCGCCGTTCAGTTGCTGCTGGCGCGTGATGTGCCTTTGCCACTGATTCTGACCGGGCTAGCGCTGCTGCTTGGCGTCACAGCAGAGATCAGCGCGCTACACGGACGACTGCTGCCCGCCTCGCTAATTGCCTCCATTTTTACCCTCAGCCTGGCAGGGAATATGCCCATCTGGCAGCCATTATTGATCTACGCGCTGGGGACATTATGGTACGGGCTATTCAACTGGTGGTGGTTCTGGATGTGGCGCGAGCAGCCGCTACGCGAGTCGCTCAGCCTGCTTTACCGTCAGCTTGCCGACTACTGCGAAGCCAAATACAGCTTGCTCACCCAGCATACCGATCCCACCACCGCGCTGCCGCCGCTGCTGACTCGCCAGCAAAAGGTGGTGGATCTGATTTCCCAGTGCTACCAACAGCTGCACATGCTGGCGGCGAACCAGCACAATGACTACAAGCGGCTGCTGCGCGCTTTCCAGGTTGGGCTGGATTTGCAGGAGCATATCTCCGTCAGCCTGCACCAGCCGGAAGAGGTGCAGAAGCTGGTTGAACGCAGCCATGCGGAAGCGGTGATCCGCTGGAATGCCCGGACGGTAGCCGCACGCCTGCGCGTGCTGGCGGACGATATTCTCTATCACCGCTACCCTACCCGCTTCAACATGGATAAACAGATTGGCGCGCTGGAGAAAATTGCCGACCAGCACCCGGATAACCCGGTGGGTCAGTTCTGTGCCTGGCACTTCAGCCGCATTGCCCGTGTGCTGCGCTCCCAGCGCCCCCTATACCCGCGTAACCTGATGGCCGACAAAGAACGCCGTCTGCCGCTGTTCCCGGCGTTAAAAAGCTACCTCTCTTTGCGCTCTCCCGCCCTGCGTAACGCCGCGCGTCTCAGCGTGATGCTGAGCATCGCCAGCCTGATGGGCGCGGCGCTGCATCTGCCGAAACCGTACTGGATCCTGATGACGGTGCTGCTGGTCACGCAAAACGGTTACGGCGCGACCCGGGTGCGAATTTTCCACCGAGCGGCGGGCACCCTTGCCGGTCTGGTGATTGCCGCCGTGGCCCTGCACTTCCATACGCCGCAGGGCTGGGCGCTAACGGGCATGCTGATAGTGACGTTAGTGAGCTACCTGATTATTCGTCGCAGCTACGGTTGGGCGACCGTCGGCTTTACCATCACCGCGGTGTACACCCTGCAAATCCTGACGCTTAATGGCGAAGAGTTTATTGTCGCCCGCTTTATCGACACCATCATTGGCTGCCTGATCGCCTTTGGCGGCATGATTTGGCTATGGCCGCAGTGGCAGAGCGGCCAGCTGCGCCAGAACGCCCAGGCGGCGCTGGAGGCCGATCAGGACGCTATCCGCCTGATCCTCAGCCCCGACCCACAGGCACCGAAGCTGGCCTACCAGCGCATGCGCGTCAACCAGGCACACAACACGCTGTACAACACGCTGAACCAGGCGATGCAGGAGCCGGGCTTTAATTCACGTTATCTTGAAGATATGAAACTGTGGGTGACCCACAGCCAGTTTATCGTCGAGCACATCAATGCCATGACGACGCTGGCGCGCGAGCACAATATGTTGACGCCTGATTTGGCGCAGCAGTACCTGGAGTCGTGTGAGATTGCTCTACAACGCTGTCAGCAGCGTCTGGAATACGATGAAGCGGGGAGCAGCGGCGAGGTCAACATTATGGAAGCGCCGGATTCACTGTCCCACGGGCCGTTAAGCACCATGGAACAGCATCTCCAGCGAATTCTGGGGCACCTGAACACCATGCACACTATTTCGTCGGTGGCCTGGCGCCAGCGCCCACGGCACGGCGGCTGGTTAAAGCGGCAAACTAGCTAACAATTTTCGCGACGGCCTGGGCAAAGCGCTGCATGCCTTCGTCGATATCCACCTCTTCCACCACCAGCGAGGGGGCAAAGCGCATCACGTCCGGGCCGGCATTCAATACCATCACACCGACATCCGCTGCCGCATACAAGAAGTCGCGCGCGCGGCCTTTGTACTTCGCGTTCAACTCGGCGCCAATCAGCAGCCCCATCCCGCGCACATCGCTGAAGACATCGTATTTCGCGTTAATCTGTTGCAGATGCTGAACAAACCGCTCGCGCTTAGCATTGACGCCGTTCAGCACTTCCGGCGTGTTGATAATATCGAAGGCCGCACCGGCGACCGCGCAGGCCAGCGGGTTACCACCGTAGGTAGAGCCGTGCGAACCGACGTGGAAAGCGCTGGCAATATCGTTGGTTGTCAGCATGGCGCTCACCGGGAAGCCACCGCCCAGCGCTTTAGCGCTGGTCAGAATGTCCGGCGTCACGCCGTAGTGCATGTAAGCAAACAGCGAACCGGTACGCCCCATGCCGCTCTGCACTTCATCAAAGACCAGCAGCGCCTGATGCTTGTCACACAGGTCGCGCAGC
The DNA here is from genome assembly GCF_965301105.1 of Kluyvera sp. Lineage (NCBI taxonomy): Bacteria > Pseudomonadati > Pseudomonadota > Gammaproteobacteria > Enterobacterales > Enterobacteriaceae > Kluyvera > Kluyvera sp. The sequence continues at coordinate 42,390 of NZ_CBDKZX010000014.1, read as the reverse complement.
CCTTTGAGAAATTCCGGCGTTGCCGCCTGCACGCCGCCTTCGCCCTGAATCGGCTCCACCACCACCGCGCAGGTGTGGTCATCCATCACCGCTTCCACCGCGTGCAGATCGTTAAACGGCACGTGAACGATATCGGCAGGTTTAGGGCCGAAACCGTCGGAGTACTTCGGCTGACCGCCGACGGAGACGGTAAACAGCGAACGCCCGTGGAAGGCATTATGGAAGGCGATAATTTTCGTTTTATACGGACTATGGCGGGTTGAAGCGTAGTAACGCGCCAGTTTAAAGGCGGTCTCGTTGGCTTCAGTGCCGGAGTTCATGAACACCACGCGCTCGGCGAATGTGGCGTCAACCAGTTTCTGGCCCAGACGCAGCGCCGGTTCGTTGGTAAACACGTTGCTGGTGTGCCACAGGGTTTCACCCTGGGTTTTCAGCGCCTCAACCAGCGCCGGATGACAGTGGCCCAGCGCCGTCACCGCGATACCGCCAGCAAAATCAACGTACTCTTTGCCTTGCTGATCCCAGACGCGACTGCCTTTTCCCTTCACCGGAATAAACTCCGCCGGTGCATAGATTGGCAAAATGACCTGATCGAAGGTCGCGCGGGTGATCGCAGGTTGTTTGTTTACCATGTCATGCCCTTCTTCAAACGATGCAGCAATGAGTGTGAAAATCTATCCACAAAATATGCATAAAAAATCACATCATAGCAACTACTATCGCTGGAGAAAGTTGGCCAGTAGCTGGTGCCCTTGTTCGCTAAGAATGCTTTCCGGATGGAACTGAACGCCTTCCAGATCCCACTCGCGATGACGAATGCCCATGATTTCCCCGCTTTCACTGCGGGCGGTGACCTCAAAGCAGTCGGCCAGCGTATCGGGATCAATCAGCAAAGAGTGATAGCGGGTCACGGTCAACGGGTTATTCAAACCACGAAAAACGCCCTGCTGCTGATGGGTAATTGGCGACGTTTTGCCGTGCATGACCTGCTGTGCGCGAACGATACGCGCGCCAAACGCCTGCGCGATGGCCTGATGGCCTAAGCAAACACCGAGGATAGGAAGGATGCCCGCGTAGTGGCGGATGACATCAAGAGAGATACCGGCATCGTCCGGCGTGCAGGGGCCGGGTGAGATCACGATTTTTTCAGGCGCCAGCTGCTCGATGTCATCAAGGGTGATGTCATCGTTACGTCTGACCACCACGCTGGCCCCCAGTTCGCAAAAATACTGGTAGAGGTTCCAGGTAAAGGAATCGTAATTATCAATCAGCAGGATCATGGCGGCTCCGGTCATTTATCTGCCGCCATTCTACCGAGTGTGGAGTGCTTTAGCGATACGGGCGGCAGCCTCATGCCTGACGCCGCCCGGCCTGACTTACGGCAGCACCTTCGCCGACAGGATCACAATCGGTTTGGTCGGCACATTCTGGTACGGCCCAACGTTGTGGCTCGGCACCTGGGAGATTTTATCTGCCACGTCCATGCCCTTCACCACTTTACCAAATACCGCGTAGCCAAAATCACGCTGGCCGTGGTCAAGGAAGGCATTGTCGGCCACGTTAATGAAGAACTGGCTGGTTGCGCTATCTTTATCCGCGGTACGCGCCATCGCGATGGTGCCACGGGTGTTACGCAGGCCGTTGTCGGCTTCGTTTTTGATCGGCGCGTTAGGCTGCTTCTGCTGCATCTGCTCGTTAAAGCCGCCGCCCTGAACCATAAAGCCCGGGATCACGCGGTGGAAGGTGGTGTTGTTATAGAAACCGCTATTAACGTAGTTCAGGAAGTTTTCAACGGAAACCGGCGCTTTCTGGCTATCCAGCTGCAGCTCGATATTGCCTGCGGAGGTGGTCAGCAGCACGTGCGGATTCGTAGTGGCTGCAAAAGCCGCAGGAGCCATCGCCGAGAGAGCAAAAACAGCCGCCACGGCCGCCAGAGTTGATTTGAGCATGAGAATTCCTTTAACAGGTGCAGTAGAGAAAGCGAGTGGCTTGATTCTAAAGAGGGATAGCCCCTCAGGCCAGTGCTTTACCAAAGTTTACGCGGATGTAACGCTCATAATGAGCAGGGTAAGAATTCACGAGCTTGATTTTGTGATCCAGATCACAATGAAAAGTGTAATACGCCAACGTTTGCGTAATAAAACTATGAATACATCACCTCAGTGACTAAAATCTGCCCGCTCAGCGCAGTGTCAACGCGCTTTACACAACTATTCACAGGCCAGTCATGACTAACAGCAATCGTATCAAGCTCACATGGATCAGCTTCTTCTCCTACGCCCTTACCGGTGCGTTGGTGATCGTCACCGGGATGGTGATGGGAAACATCGCCGATTACTTCAATCTGCCCGTTTCCAGCATGAGTAACACCTTTACCTTCCTGAACGCTGGGATCCTGATCTCGATTTTCCTCAACGCCTGGTTGATGGAAATCGTTCCGCTGAAAACGCAGCTGCGTTTTGGCTTTATCCTGATGGTGCTGGCGGTCATTGGTCTGATGACCAGCCATAGCCTGGCGCTGTTCTCCGCCGCCATGTTCGTACTGGGGCTGGTCAGCGGGATCACCATGTCGATTGGTACCTTCCTTATCACCCACATGTATGAAGGGCGTCAGCGCGGCGCGCGTCTGCTGTTTACCGACTCCTTCTTCAGCATGGCGGGGATGATCTTCCCAATGCTCGCCGCCTGGCTGCTGGCCCGTACCATTGAGTGGTACTGGGTATACGCCTGCATTGGCCTGATCTACGTGGCCATCTTCGTGCTGACCCTCGGCTGCGACTTCCCGGTTCTGGGTAAAAAAGCGCAGAACAACGACCAGCCTATCGTGAAAGAGAAGTGGGGCATTGGCGTGCTGTTCCTGTCCATCGCCGCGCTGTGCTACATCCTCGGCCAGCTGGGCTTTATCTCCTGGGTACCTGAATACGCCAAAGGCCTGGGCATGAGCCTGAACGATGCCGGCAAACTGGTCAGCGACTTCTGGATGTCTTACATGTTTGGTATGTGGGCCTTCAGCTTTATCCTGCGTTTCTTCGATCTGCAGCGCATCCTGACCGTGCTGGCCGGTATTGCCACCGTGATGATGTACCTGTTCAACCACGGCGAACCGCAGCACCTGGCATGGTTTATCCTGACTCTGGGCTTCTTCTCCAGCGCTATCTACACCTCAATTATTACGCTGGGCTCCCTGCAGACCAAAATCGCCTCACCAAAACTGGTTAACTTTGTGCTGACCTGCGGCACCATCGGCACCATGCTGACCTTCGTGGTTACCGGGCCTATCGTTGCCCATAGCGGCCCGCTGGCGGCGTTGACGACCGCAAACGGTCTGTACGCCGTGGTGTTCGTCATGTGTCTGATCCTCGGCTTTGTGAGCCGTCATCGCCAGCACGCGGCGTCAGCCTCTCACTAATCCGCTTCGCCCCTTTTCACCATGAAAAGGGGCGCTTCTTGTCCTCGTTTTCCGCGCCTGCCAAATCGCCGTTTATTTACCCTTTCCGCACAAAAAACAAACAGCAAATAAAGTTGAGTATTTTCCGCAACTTACAAAAACACTTAAAAATCATCACCCTACTCATTAAGGGGTAGGCAAAGGCTAAATTGATTTGAATCAATAATCCCACTAGCTGAATCGTTAAGGTAGGCAGTATTAGAATAGAAATCGAGGCAAAAATGAGCAAAGTCAGACTCGCAATTATCGGTAATGGCATGGTCGGCCACCGCTTTATCGAGGATCTTCTCGATAAAGCCGACGCCAGCCAGTTTGATATTACCGTCTTCTGTGAAGAACCCCGCATCGCCTACGACCGCGTACACCTCTCTTCCTACTTCTCACACCACACGGCGGAAGAGCTGTCGCTGGTGCGCGAAGGCTTCTATGAGAAGCACGGCGTGAAGGTGCTGGTCGGCGAGCGCGCCATCACCATCAACCGTAAAGAGAAGGTGATCCATTCCAGCGCGGGTCGTACCGTTTTTTATGACAAACTGATTATGGCAACCGGCTCCTACCCGTGGATCCCGCCTATCAAAGGGTCTGAAACTCAGGACTGCTTCGTTTACCGTACGATTGAAGATCTTAACGCCATTGAATCCTGCGCGCGCCGTAGCAAACGCGGCGCGGTAGTGGGCGGCGGCCTGCTTGGCCTCGAAGCGGCTGGCGCGCTGAAAAATCTCGGCGTCGAAACTCACGTGATCGAATTCGCTCCGATGCTGATGGCCGAACAGCTCGACCAGATGGGCGGCGAGCAGCTGAAGCGCAAAATCGAAAGCATGGGCGTGAAGGTTCACACCAGCAAAAACACCAAAGAGATCGTTCAGGAAGGCGAAAACGCGCGTAAAACCATGCGTTTCGCTGACGGCAGCCAGCTGGAAGTCGACTTTATCGTTTTCTCCACCGGTATTCGCCCGCGTGACAAACTGGCTACCCAGTGCGGTCTGGAAGTCGCCCAGCGCGGCGGGATCATGATTAACGACCGCTGCCAGACCTCCGACCCGGATATCTACGCTATCGGCGAATGCGCCAGCTGGAAAAACCGCGTCTACGGTCTGGTTGCACCGGGCTACAAAATGGCTCAGGTTGCCGTTGACCACATCCTCGGCAGCGAAAACAGCTTCCAGGGCGCAGATATGAGCGCCAAGCTGAAGCTGCTGGGCGTTGACGTGGGCGGCATTGGCGATGCGCATGGCCGTACGCCGGGCGCACGCAGCTACGTGTATCTCGATGAAAGCAAAGAGGTCTACAAACGCCTGATCGTCAGCAAGGATAACAAAACGCTGCTCGGCGCGGTTCTGGTGGGCGACACCAGCGACTTTGGCAACCTGCTGCAACTGGCGCTGAACGCGATTGAGCTGCCGGAAAACCCGGACGCGCTGATTCTGCCCGCGCATGCCAGCGGCGGTAAGCCGTCTATCGGCGTGGATAAACTGCCGGACAGCGCGCAAATCTGCTCCTGCTTTGACGTCACCAAAGGCGACCTGGTCGCCGCCATCAACAAAGGCTGCCATACCGTCGCGGCGCTGAAAGCCGAAACCAAAGCCGGTACCGGCTGCGGCGGCTGTATCCCGCTGGTCACCCAGGTGCTCAACGCCGAACTGGCGAAACAGGGCATCGAAGTGAACAACAGCCTCTGTGAACACTTCGCGTTTACCCGTCAGGAGCTGTATCACCTGATTCGTGTAGAAGGTATCAAAACCTTCGACGAACTGCTGGCGAAATACGGCAAAGGCTACGGTTGTGAAGTGTGTAAACCAACCGTCGGTTCCCTGCTGGCCTCCTGCTGGAATGAATACATCCTGAAGCCGCAGCATACGCCGCTGCAGGACACCAACGACAACTTCCTGGCCAATATCCAGAAAGACGGCACCTATTCCGTTATTCCGCGCTCTGCGGGCGGTGAAATCACCCCGGAAGGTCTGGTAGCTGTGGGCCGTATCGCGCGTGAATTCAACCTGTACACCAAAATCACCGGTTCCCAGCGTATCGGCCTGTTCGGCGCGCAGAAAGATGACCTGCCGGAAATCTGGCGTCAGCTGATTGAAGCCGGTTTTGCAACCGGTCACGCGTATGCCAAAGCGCTGCGTATGGCGAAAACCTGCGTAGGCAGCACCTGGTGCCGTTACGGCGTCGGCGACAGCGTCGGCTTCGGCGTTGAGCTGGAAAACCGCTACAAGGGCATCCGTACGCCGCACAAGATGAAGTTTGGCGTCTCCGGCTGTACCCGCGAGTGTGCGGAAGCGCAGGGCAAAGACGTTGGCATTATCGCGACAGAAAAAGGCTGGAACCTGTACGTCTGCGGCAACGGCGGCATGAAACCGCGCCACGCGGATCTGCTGGCGGCGGACCTCGATCGCGACACGCTGATCAAGTACCTCGACCGCTTTATGATGTTCTACATCCGCACCGCCGATAAGCTGACGCGTACCGCGCCGTGGCTGGATAACATGGAAGGCGGTATCGACTACCTGCGTTCCGTGATCATCGACGACAAGCTGGGCCTGAACGAGCATCTGGAAGAAGAGATCGCTCGCCTGCGCGACGCGTTTGCCTGTGAATGGACCGAAACGGTCAACGACCCGGCCGCTCAGGTTCGTTTCAAACACTTTATCAACAGCGAGCAGCGTGACCCGAACGTGCAGGTGGTTCCTGAACGTGCCCAGCACCGCCCGGCCACGCCGTACGAACGCATTCCGGTAACTCTGGTGGAGGAAAACGCATGAGCCAGTGGGTAAATATCTGCAAGATTGACGCGATTGTGCCAGCCACCGGCGTCTGCGCCCTGCTGGGCGACCAGCAGGTGGCGGTGTTCCGCCCCTACGCCGATAATCAGGTGTTCGCCATCAGCAACATCGACCCTTTCTTCGAGTCGAGCGTGCTGTCCCGCGGCCTGATTGCCGAACACCAGGGCGAACTGTGGGTCGCCAGCCCGCTGAAAAAGCAGCGCTTCCGCCTGCGTGACGGCCTGTGCATGGAAGACGAAAGCCATTCCGTCGCCCATTACGACGTGCGCGTCAAAGACGGTCTGGTACAGCTAAAGGCCTGATCGTTTTCGGCATAAGTAATAGCAAAAACTTATGACCTTAACGGGGTAACAGCAGGAAAAATCGTGTATTCCATACGATGTCTGCTGTTATCCTTACCCGCATTATTCATTCCCCGCATTTCTATTGTTAATTCCGTGAGGTTGCCCCGTGGATCACTTACCCATCTTTTGCCAACTGCGCGATCGCGACTGTTTGCTGGTCGGCGGCGGCGATGTTGCCGAGCGCAAGGCACGTCTGCTGCTGGACGCGGGCGCGCGCCTGACGGTAAACGCGCGGGATTACGTTCCGCAGTTCCACGTCTGGGCAGATGCGGGGATGCTGACGCTCGTCGAGGGCGACTTCCAGCCAGCGCTGCTTGATCCTTGCTGGCTCGCGATCGCCGCCACTGACGACGACGCGGTAAACCAGCAGGTGAGCGACGAAGCGGAAGTACGCCGTATTTTCTGTAACGTGGTCGATGCCCCGAAAGCCGCAAGCTTTATCATGCCATCGATTATTGACCGCTCGCCGCTGATGGTCGCCGTCTCCTCCGGCGGCACTTCCCCGGTGCTGGCGCGTCTGCTGCGCGAAAAGCTCGAGGCGATGCTACCTCAACATCTGGGCCAGGTGGCGCACTATGCCGGCCAGCTGCGCGCGCGGGTGAAAAAGCAGTTTGCCACAATGGGTGAACGCCGCCGTTTCTGGGAAAAACTCTTTGTGAACGATCGTCTGGCGCAGTCGCTGGCGAACCAGGATCAGAAGGCAGTAGAAGACGAAACCGAACAGTTACTGAATACCCCGCTGGACCATCGGGGTGAAGTGGTCCTAGTCGGTGCCGGGCCGGGGGACGCCGGATTGCTGACGCTTAAGGGGCTACAGCAGATCCAACAGGCGGACGTGGTCGTGTATGACCGTCTGGTTTCCGACGATATTATGAATCTGGTGCGCCGCGATGCCGATCGCGTATTTGTCGGCAAACGCGCAGGCTATCACTGCGTGCCGCAGGACGAGATCAACCAAATCCTGCTGCGTGAAGCGCAACAAGGCAAACGCGTGGTACGTCTGAAAGGCGGCGATCCGTTTATCTTTGGTCGTGGCGGTGAGGAGCTGGAAACCCTGTGCCAGGCGGGTATTCCGTTCTCAGTCGTACCGGGAATTACCGCGGCGTCCGGCTGCTCGGCCTACTCTGGCATTCCTCTCACCCACCGCGACTACGCCCAGAGCGTACGTCTGGTCACCGGCCACCTGAAAACCGGCGGCGAGCTGGACTGGGAAAATCTGGCGGCAGAGAAACAAACGCTGGTGTTTTATATGGGGCTGAATCAGGCCACTACCATCCAGCAGAAGCTCATTGAACACGGCATGCAGGCCGATATGCCGGTCGCTATCGTGGAGAACGGTACGGCAGTTAACCAACGTGTCGTCGACGGTCAGCTGACACAGCTCGGCGAGCTGGCGCAGCAGATGGCCAGCCCGGCGCTGATTATCGTTGGCCGAGTGGTGGCCTTACGCGAACAGCTAAACTGGTTCTCAAATCACTAACACAAAAAAACCGGGATAATCCCGGTTTTTTTATTCTCTCGCCCGGCCAAACAACACAACGCCGGGTATGCCCTATGCTTACGGCTTGCTCACGAAACCAATCGCTTCGTACACCGCCTTCAGCGTCTCGGAAGCACGCGCGCTGGCCTTTTCCGCACCCTCTTTCATGATCTTCTGCAAGAAGGCTTCATCATTGCGGTAGCGGTTATAGCGCTCCTGCAGCTCGCTCAGCATCCCGGAAACCGCTTCGGCAACTTCCCCTTTCAGGTGGCCATACATCTTGCCTTCGAAGTGTTTCTCCAGCTCTGGGATGCTCTGACCGGTGACGCCAGACAGAATATCCAGCAGGTTAGACACGCCCGCTTTCTCTTTCAGGTCATAGCGAATTACCGGCGGCTCTTCGGAATCGGTCATCGCACGTTTGATCTTCTTGACCACCGATTTCGGATCTTCCAGCAGGCCAATCACATTGTTGCGGTTGTCATCGGACTTGGACATTTTCTTGGTCGGTTCAAGCAGTGACATCACGCGTGCGCCGGACTTCGGAATAAACGGCTCTGGGACTTTAAACACGTCACCGTAGATAGCGTTGAAACGCTGGGCGATATCACGGCTCAGCTCAAGGTGCTGCTTCTGGTCTTCGCCTACCGGTACCTGGTTGGTTTGATACAGCAGGATATCTGCCGCCATCAGCACCGGATAATCGAACAGACCGGCGTTGATGTTTTCCGCATAGCGCGCGGATTTATCTTTGAACTGAGTCATACGGCTCAGCTCACCGAAATAGGTGTAGCAGTTCAGCGCCCATCCCAGCTGCGCGTGCTCCGGCACGTGAGACTGTACGAAGATGGTGCTTTTCTCCGGGTCGATACCACAGGCCAGATACAGCGCTAAGGTGTCGAGCGTGGCTTTACGCAGCGCCTGCGGATCCTGACGAACGGTAATCGCGTGCTGGTCAACGATGCAGTAGATGCAGTGATAGTCATCTTGCATATTGACCCACTGACGCAGCGCACCCATGTAGTTACCGATGGTCAGTTCACCTGACGGCTGTGCGCCGCTAAATACGATGGGCTTAGTCATGTTCTGATTCCTGATTTTCACTGTTCGGAAGCCCAAGAGCGGGCAAAAGTTGGTTAAAGTGGTCGAAGACAACGTCCGGCTCGCTGAGCGCGATGGCTTCGCCATAGTTATAGCCGTAGGTCAGGCCGACGGAGGCGCAGCCCGCCGCTTTTGCGGCCTGAATATCGTTGCGTGAATCGCCAACAAACAGCAGCGCTTGCGGCGTAATGGAGAGCTTCTCAGCGACCTTCAGCAGCGGCTCCGGATGCGGCTTCTTGTTTTGCACATCATCGCCGCCAATCACCACGGAGAAGTAGCTGTCGATGCCCAACGACGCCAGAATCGGCGCCACAAACGGCGTCGGCTTGTTGGTCACAACCGCCAGCGGCAGGCCGTTGGCGTGCAGCGCGGCCAACGTCTGCGCAACGTGCGGGAACAGGAAGCTGCCTTCTTCCGCAAATTCAGCATAATAGCGATCGAACAGGCGACGCAGCACGCGAAGCTGCTCATCCTGAGGAATATCGTGGCTATCGACGGACGGTTTGCCCTGCGCCGCACGCTGAGTCGCACGCTCCTGACGGGCCCAGTTCAGCGCTCGTTCCATCAGTACATCGGCACCGTTGCCAATCCAGGTGACCACGCGGTCTTCACCGGCGACCGGCAGTTCCAGCGCGTACAGCGCGCTATCCACCGCCGCCGTCAGCCCCGGCGCGCTATCGACTAACGTCCCATCGAGGTCAAACGCGACGCCGCGAATGCTTTGCAATTTATCCATGACTTACCTTTGCCAGCTCACTGCGCATTTCATCAATGACTTTTTTGTAGTCAGGTTGGCCAAAAATCGCCGAACCGGCAACGAACATGTCCGCTCCCGCCGCCGCGATTTCACTAATGTTGTTCACTTTAACACCGCCGTCGACTTCAAGACGGATGTCATAGCCAGATTCATCAATACGGCGACGCACTTCACGCAGCTTCTCTAGCGTATGCGGAATAAAGGACTGGCCGCCGAAGCCCGGGTTCACCGACATCAGCAGAATAACGTCCAGCTTATCCATCACGTAGTCGAGATAGCTCAGCGGCGTGGCCGGGTTAAACACCAGCCCCGCCTTGCAACCGTGCTCTTTAATCAGCTGCAGCGTGCGGTCAACGTGTTCGGAGGCTTCCGGGTGGAAGGTGATGATGCTGGCGCCTGCGGCGGCGAAGTCCGGAACCAGACGGTCCACCGGCTTCACCATCAGGTGTACATCGATAGGGGCGGTAATACCGTAGTCACGCAGCGCTTTCAGCACCATCGGCCCGATGGTCAGGTTCGGCACGTAATGGTTATCCATAACATCGAAATGAACCACATCCGCCCCGGCAGCCAGCGCACGCGCCGTGTCTTCTCCCAGGCGGGCAAAGTCGGCCGACAAAATTGAAGGGGCAATCAGGTACTGTTTCATCCGCATCTCCTCAGAGCCTATCCATTAGGATCTTTAACGTTGTTTTTTATCCGGCAGGCGATACAGCGCCAGCAACTCGTCCACCTTTTTACGCGTGCCGCCGTTGCGGCTAATGCTGCGTCGAACCTTCACGACGTGCATCTGCGTTGCGTTTTTATACCATTCCAGCGTTAGCGGCGTACGGTGGTTTGAGATAAGCACCGGTATTCGCTTCGCCATCAGTTCTTCCGCTTTCTGCGCCAGAACTTCCTGCTGCTGCAGGCTAAAGCTATTGGTGTGGTAAGCCGTAAAATTCGCCGTCGCCGACAGCGGCGCGTACGGCGGATCGCAGTAAACCACAGCATTCTTCCCGGCGCGCTTCATACAGTCTTCATAAGACTCGCAGTAGAACTCGGCATTTTGCGCTTTTTCAGCAAAGTGGCGTAGCTCGGCTTCCGGGAAGTAAGGTTTCTTATAGCGCCCAAACGGGACGTTAAACTCACCGCGCAAGTTATAACGGCACAGGCCGTTGTAGCCGTGGCGGTTGAGGTACAAAAACAGCACCGCGCGACGGAACAAGTCGGTGCTGGCGTTAAACTCTTCGCGGTACTGATAGTAGCGCTCAGCGTTATTGCTCTCGGGCACAAACAGCATCCGCGCCTGCTCAACGTACTCATCGGCGCGCGTTTTAACGATTTTATAGAGCTCAATGAGGTCGCTGTTGATATCAGCCAGAATATAACGCGAAAAATCGGTATTCAGGAATACCGATCCAGCACCAACGAAGGGTTCAACCAGGCAATCCCCTTTCGGCAGATGGCCTTGAATTTCATCGAGCAGTGGGTACTTCCCCCCTGCCCATTTCAAAAAAGCGCGATTTTTTTTCATGCGGCCTGACTACTTACACTCTCTCCGGCTGTGGAGAAAGCTCCGACAGCATCCTGCGCTTCTACGCCCCGCTCATACCCAATGGTACAAACGGGGCGGTTGCTAACGAAACGGCGATTACTTCAGGTCAGATTGAACCTGATGCAGCGGTTTCGCCCACGGGTTTTTCGCCTGTACGTCGGCTGGCAGCGTGGTCACGGCGCGTTTGGCATCATCTTTCGATGCGTAGATGCCGCTGACCAGAACATACCACGGCTGGCCGTTACGAGAGGTTTCATACACCACGTAGTTTTTCAGGTTCTCTTTCTTCGCCCAACCGTTCAGGTTGTCGTAGTTAGAAGAGGAACTGAGCTGCAGAGTGTAGTGCGAGCCTGAAGCTGATTTCAACGAACCGACATCACCTGCGGACTTACCGGTTGCCGCTGCAGGGGCTGCCGTCGCGGCGGCGGTAGCAGCAGGAGCAGTGGTGCTGGCCGCTGGTTTCGCCGTTTCGGCTGCCGGCGCTTTAGTTGGCGCTGCGGCCGTCACAGTTTGCTTCGGCGCGGTCGTAACCGGCTTCGCTTCAGCTGGTTTGCTCTGCGCAGTCGTCGTCTGCGTTTTCGCAGGGGCAACAGGCTGAGGTTTGGCTTCGATGACCGTGTGCTTACGTTCCGGACGCGGAGCAGTCGCAGTCTGGCGCGGGGTTTCCGGCGCCGTTACCGCCGGACGCGCGCCGTTACGGATAGGTGCGACGGTCGCAGGTTCAGTCGGCAGCGTGGAATTGACCACGGCATTATCAATCTGGCCCTGCTGCTGAGTCAGCGCATTATTCAGATCGCCCTGCACTTCTACGCGCTGCTGTCCGTCCGGCGTAGCGGTTTGCTGGCCCTGGGTCGGCGTAGAGGAAATTGGCGGCAGCGAAACGTCCTGCTGCGGGTTCGCTTCCGGCGCAGGCTGGCTCTGGGTGACATTGGCCTGATCGACGTTATCGCCGCCAGACAGAGAAATACTCTTCTCACCAGAGGCGCTCTGATCGTTTGAAGACGGCGCTTTTAATGCCGAACCGATGCCGACGATCAGCACCAGCAGCACGACGACGCCCAGCCCCATCATGATGTACTGACGGGAAGCCGGCTTACGCGGTGCGACATTTTTACGTTTACGCGGGCGGCGCTCTACGACTTCTTCTGCATCACCCTCGTCGGCTTCGTCAGATTCCTCGTATTCGTCTTCCGGTTCAACTTCTTCACGTGCTTTGCGACTACGGGACGGACGACGCTCATCCGCATCGAGATCCACATCATCAAAGTTGATCTGTGGCTCGTTGTCACGATCGGAAGATTGACGAGAGCGACCAGTGCGACGATCGCTGGGATCGGGTTTCAGCTCGTCTTCTGGTTTAAATTCATCCATTTAACACCCCACTAAAAGGCTTATGCCACGACAATTGCACATCACCTGAAGTTAAAACACCGCGCGAACGCGGCTAGACCTTTCTTATAGTTGCGCCTGCTGAGTATCAGCAATAGCGCCAAGAACCACATCGTGGGATACGCCACCGCGTACCTCACTTTTCCCGATGGCCAACGGCAGCACTAAGCGCATTTCGCCAGCCAGGACTTTTTTATCTCGCAGCATATGCGGCAGATAGGCTTGCGCCGTCATCTCCTGCGGACCGGCGACCGGCAGACCCGCTCGCTTGAGCAGCGCGATGATACGCTGAGTATCCTGAGCGTCAAATTGGCCCAGTCGCTCAGCGGCATGAGCCGCCATCACCATACCCGCCGCCACGGCCTCGCCGTGCAGCCAGTTGCCATAGCCCATTTCGGCTTCAATGGCATGGCCAAACGTATGCCCAAGATTGAGTAAAGCACGTAACCCGGTTTCGCGCTCGTCGGCAGCGACAACATCGGCTTTCAGCTCACAACAACGGCGAATACAGTACGCCATTGCTTTTTCATCCAGCGCCATCAGCGCATCAATGTTGTTTTCCAGCCAATCAAAGAACGGGGCATCCAGAATGATGCCGTACTTAATGACTTCAGCGAGGCCGGAAGAAAGTTCACGTTTCGGCAATGTTTTCAGGCAATTCAGGTCAACCACCACAGAGGCCGGCTGCCAGAATGCGCCAATCATGTTTTTGCCGAGAGGATGGTTGACCGCGGTTTTGCCGCCAACCGAAGAGTCCACCTGCGAAAGCAGAGTGGTAGGCACCTGGATAAAGCGCACGCCGCGCTGATAGCTCGCTGCCGCAAAACCGGTTAAGTCGCCAATCACACCGCCGCCCAGGGCGACAAGAGTGGTATCACGACCGTGTGGTTTTTGCAGAAGCGCGGTGAAGACGGTATCCATCACAGCCAGGCTTTTATACTGTTCGCCGTCCGGCAGAATGACGCTATCAACCTTCACGCCAGCCTGCTCGAGCACGGTTCGAACCTGGTCCAGATAAAGCGGTGCCAGCGTTTCGTTGGTGACCAGCATAACCTGATCGCCAGACTTGAGCGGTAAGAAGGAAGCTGGATCGTTAAACAAACCAGCCGCGATGGTAATCGGGTAACTACGTTCCCCGAGAGTTACTGTAAGCCTCTCCATAACGCGACGTCCACCTTAGTGACTTATATTCGCTGGCGTTCTACTTTTCTGGCCAGTATTAGTTGCTTTCCAGCATATGAATAATCTGGTTGGCGACAACTTTTGCGCTTTGATCGTCAGTGCGAATGGTGACGTCGGCAATCTCTTCGTACAGCGGATTACGTTCGTCAGCCAGCGCCTCGAGTACTTCACGCGGCGGCGTTTCGACCTGCAGCAGCGGGCGTTTTTTGTCACGCTGAGTGCGCGCTAGCTGTTTTTCAATGGTCGTTTCCAGGTAGACGACGACACCACGAGCGGAGAGACGATTGCGCGTTTCACGTGATTTTACAGAGCCACCGCCTGTCGCCAGAACAATACCCTGCTTTTCCGTTAACTCATTGATGATTTTTTCTTCGCGGTCACGGAAACCTTCTTCGCCTTCGACATCAAAGACCCAGCCCACGTCAGCGCCTGTTCGTTTCTCAATCTCTTGATCAGAATCGTAAAATTCCATATTGAGCTGTTGAGCCAGCTGGCGCCCAATAGTGCTTTTGCCGGCACCCATGGGCCCAACCAGAAAGATATTGCGTTTCTCTGCCATTTTTTTGGTACTACTAAGACTATTCGTTAATGATAAATCCGCGCCGCAGAACATCGCGCGTCGCTGGACATGAACTGAAACCTCTTATGCAATAGAGCGAGAGTCAGACTGAAAATTATCTCAATACTCCGGCTGGTTTGGCAACAGATTAAATCAGCAGACTACAGGAGAAGGAGCGGTGCGTACTGACACTCAAATCGGTACTCCTTGTATGCTAAATCTGGCCCCACGTCAAACTCGGGACACGCCTTCCCGCTGAAATTCGCCTGATTCTTCTCTGCTATTGCGCAGAAATAATACGTGGCGTGATAAACACCACCAGTTCACGTCGTTCATTATCCTTACCGTCACGGCGAAAAAGATGGCCCAACAACGGGATATCCCCAAGAAAAGGCACGCTGTCGCTGGCGTTTTTATTCTTTTGGGAAAAAATACCGCCTAGCGCCAGCGTCTCACCGCTTTTTACTTCCACCTGCGTTTCAATCTCCTGCTTATCAATCGCCAGGACTTCGCCATCCGCCTGTTGTAGGACCTGGCCCGGCATGTTTTCGCTGATGTGCAGCTTCAGCCGCACGCGACCGTTCTGTAACACCGTTGGCGTCACCTCCATGCCCAGCACCGCCTCTTTAAATTCCACTGACGTCGCGCCGCTTTCCCCACTCGACACCTGATACGGAATTTCGCTCCCCTGCTTGATGCTGGCAGGCTGGAGGTGCGAGGCGAGCAGACGCGGGCTGGCGATAATATCCACCTTCTGTTTCTGCTCCAACGCAGAAAGCTCCAGCTCAAGCAGACGACCATTAATGCGCCCAATGTTGAACCCGGCGCGCGTGGTGGCGTCAGCCACCGAAAGATTGCTGCTTAGCGTGGTGATTTTACCTGCGCCAACGGTGCCTTCCGCATCGGCAAGACTCCATTTCACGCCCAGCTCACGCAGGCTGGTTTCATTAATGGTGACAATATGCGCCGCCAGCTCAACCTGACCGACGGGGATATCCATCTCTTTCGCCCACGCGCTGAACGCCGGCAGATGTTCACTATCGTCACGGACAATCAGGCGGTTGGTGCGTTTGTCGACGGTCAGCGTCCCACGCGCACTCAGGAGTTTGCCTCCGGACTTTGCCAGCTCAGCGGCATCGGCATAGTGCAACACGATGCTACTGTGGCTCAGCGGCAGCGTTTGCTGACGCCGCGTTTGTTCCGCCTGCGCTCGTGCCTGCTTCTCTTCACGCCAGCGCTGCGAATAAACGTAGATCACGCTTCCTTCCTGGGTCATCACCAGCCCGCTGCTGGTGATGACCGTCTGTAGCGCCTGTTTCCACGGCAGATTACGCAACTGAAGCGAGAGCGTGCCCTGCACGTCAGGAGCTATCACCAGGTTTTTCTGTTCAAGGTCGGCCAGGCTTTGCAGCACCTGTGCCACCGGCACGTCGTCCACCACCAGCGTGACGTTTTTCGCCGGGCTCAGCAGCGGCAGAAGCAGCAGTATCAGCAGACTTATCCTTTTCATGATGGCTCGTTCCTTCTCTTTTCCATTGCCAGCGCTGCGGCTCGCAGCCCGTTCCAACGTCTACCGTCAGCTCATCCGGCGTGATTTCCGTTACACGCCACCCGGTCTTCAGTAGGGTGTCGTTTTCCAGACGTTGCCATGTCTCATCATCGCGCTGGACGATGCCCATCGTTCGTCCCCCCGCTTCAATCGTTCCACCAAAGCGCCAGAGATTGAGCTGCGCGCTGTGGCATGGATCGTCGACCGGTGCGAAAGGGTCACGCAGGCCGCATAGCAGCGGAAGCGCAAGTAGAATGCCCAGTGGGATGTTAAGGTTCATGGTCATGCACCAGTCGAACGGTAAAGCGCAGCGTGCCGTTTTCCCCAGCCAGAGCAAACGCCGCCACCTGCATATCGCGCTCCGCCAGCAGTGAAAAGGTGTCAGCAACCAGCGGCCAGGGCGTATCGAGCACCAGCTCCCCTCCCTTGTCTGAAGGCTGCCAGCTCACCAGTCTGGCCCCGGCCCGCTGGAACGCCGCCGGAGAGAACGCGACGGAGGGAGGGACGGGCGACTCCACGCCTGCCTGCTGCCGAGGCAGAGACATCAGCCGATGCCAGCCCGCCACATACAGCGCATGCTGCCGCTGGCGGGCTTCCCTTTCCTTCTCGAGCGTCAGGCTGATCTGCGTCATCCTGTAAAAACACAGTCCGATGCCCACCAACACTGCCATTATCCCGGCGATACGCAGCGCGTTCAGCATTGAGACCGCTCGCCAGCCATCAGGGAGTCGCATGCGCTATCTCCTCATTAAGCTGATAGCGCACCAGCCAGCGCCCGGTACTATCACGCTGAATTTTTCCCGGCTTCGCGGGCTGAAAACCGGGCACGGTCTCCAGGCGATGTTCAAGCTCCGTCAGGGCAGGAAAACGCGTCAGCGTTGCCGAGAGCGACAGCGTGCGGTCGCGATAATCCAGTTCATTCAGCCACGCCTGAGCAGGTATGCCCTCTGCCAACGTCGTGAGGCGAGCGGACCACGCCTGTGTTGCTTGTCGGCGAGCGTGCTTTTGTGCGTTTAGCGCCTGCTGCTTTGCCCGCTCAGCTTGCGCACGTTCGCGCAACGCCAGCTGCTGAGCTATCTGCCGCTCCGCAGCAATATGCATAGCATTCACCGTCCGCGCGGCTTGCCCGTTTAACCAGCAGAACAGCACCACAGCCGCGCCACACAGCCAGCATGCCGCCACGCCCGCTCCCCAGCGACGAAGCTGCCGATAAAATCGCACCCGTCGCCACGGTAGAAAATTAACGGCCTGGTTCATCACATCACCGCCACCATCGCCAGCCCAATCGCCACCGCAAACGCGTCGCCGCCGGCAGGCAACGGCGGCTGCTTTTGCGTGACGGCACTCCAGGGATCAAAGTAAGGGTATTGCGTTTCCTCAGCCGTGCAGCACACCAGGCGAGGCGTGGTCATCTCGAGGTGTTCGCCCAGCATGGCGGCTTCATGCAGCGCACAGCTTCCCCACCGCTCCCCGCAGGCCCACAGCCACTGCCCGTCGCTGCGCCAGAGCAGCACGGTATCCGCTTCCGTTTGCAGCGGCATAAAAGATCGCAGCGCACAGGCATCCGGCGTAATCGCCGTCACCTGAAGACGCAGGCGGCGCGCCAGATGCTGTAATCGCGCGACGTCACGCTGCTGCGCGGCGGTGACGTTCCAGCATCCCTGCGGCTCCGCCAGATGGTAATCAAAGCACAGCGCCTGCGCGGGCATCTCCAGTTGCTGAGACATCGCGCTGGCAATCCACTGGTTTTGCTCATTTTCTCGCAATGCGATCGCCGCACGAGGCAGGCTTTTTTGTAACGTTCTATTGGCAGGAAACGCGATACTTACCGCATGCCGCCAGGGAAGTTCACGGCGCCATGGCGAGAGGGCGGCGAACAGCGCATCGTCATCGGAGGAAGCCAGCGGCAGTTGCCACCAGCGGCGCAACGACCAGCCCTGACGGGCGCGCTGGAGAGCAACGATAAAAATATTATCTTGCTGAATATGCAGACCCATTTGCCAACAGTTGAAAGCCATTTCACGATTATCCTTACGTCACCGCAGGGTGACGGCTATATCAATGAATCAGGCTTGCCTTTATACTACCGCGCGTTTGTTTATAAACTGCCCAAATGACACTCAATGGGAAATCTCCGGTGAAGTTCGTAAAGTATTTATTCATCCTTGCAGTCTGTTGCATTCTGCTGGGAGCAGGCTCGATTTATGGCCTCTACAAATATATTGAGCCGCAGCTGCCAGACGTCGCTACGCTCAGAGACGTGCGCCTGCAGGTGCCCATGCAGGTCTATAGCGCAGACGGCGAGCTCATCGCACAGTACGGCGAAAAACGCCGTATTCCGATGACCCTTAGCCAGATCCCGCCGCAGATGGTGAAGGCATTCATTGCCACCGAAGATAGCCGCTTCTACGAGCACCACGGGATTGACCCGATTGGTATCTTCCGTGCGGCCAGCGTCGCGCTGGTGAACGGCCACGCCTCTCAGGGGGCCAGTACCATTACTCAGCAGCTGGCGCGTAACTTCTTCCTTAGCCCTGAAAAGACGCTGATGCGTAAAATTAAGGAAGCGTTCCTGGCTATTCGCATCGAGCAGTTGCTGAGCAAAGATGAAATTCTCGAGCTGTACCTGAACAAGATCTACCTCGGCTACCGCGCTTACGGCGTGGGGGCGGCGGCGCAGGTTTACTTCGGTAAGCCAGCCGACCAGTTGAGCCTCAGTGAAATGGCGGTGATTGCCGGTCTGCCGAAAGCGCCGTCTACCTTTAACCCGCTTTACTCGCTGGACCGCGCCACCGCGCGTCGCAACGTGGTGCTGTCGCGTATGCTGAGTGAAGGCTATATCACTCAGGCGCAGTACGATCAGGCGCGCAGCGAAGCCATTGACGCCAACTATCACGCGCCGGAAATTGCCTTCTCCGCGCCGTATCTCACCGAGATGGTGCGTCAGGATATGGTGAAACAATACGGCGAACAGGCCTATGAAGACGGCTACCGTGTTTACACCACCATCACGCGCAAAAATCAGCAGGCGGCCCAACAGGCGCTGCGTAATAACGTGATGGATTACGATATGCGCCACGGCTACCGCGGCCCGGCCAACGTGCTGTGGAAAGCGGGTGAAACGCCCTGGGACAGTAAAAAAATTCGTGCCTCGCTGCGTCCGCTGCCGTCTTACGGCCCGCTGTTGCCCGCCGTGGTGACAGCCGCGAATCCGCAAGAAGCGACGGTGGAACTGGCCGACGGTACCTCGGTGTCAATAAGCATGGAAGGTATGCGCTGGGCGCGTCCTTATCGTTCCGACACCGCGCAGGGCCCAACCCCGCGTAAGGTGACGGACGTGGTACAGGCTGGGCAGCAGATTTGGGTACGCCAGAACGGCGACAGCTGGTGGCTGGCACAGGTACCGGACGTCAATTCCGCGCTGGTGTCGATTAACCCGAAAAATGGCGCCATCATCGCGCTGGTGGGCGGCTTCGACTTTAACCAGAGCAAGTTCAACCGTGCGACTCAGGCGCTGCGCCAGGTTGGTTCCAACATCAAGCCCTTCCTCTACACCGCCGCGATGGATAAAGGCTTAACGCTGGCCAGTATGCTCAACGACGTGCCTATCTCCCGTTGGGATGCCGGCGCCGGTTCTGACTGGCAGCCGAAAAACTCCCCGGCAGAGTACGCGGGCCCTATTCGCCTGCGTCAGGGTCTGGGGCAGTCGAAGAACGTAGTGATGGTGCGCGCGATGCGAGCGATGGGCGTGGATTATGCGGCAGAATATCTGCAGCGTTTTGGCTTCCCGGCGGAAAACATCGTGCATACCGAATCGCTGGCGTTAGGTTCCGCCTCGTTCACGCCGCTACAGGTCGCGCGTGGCTACGCGGTGATGGCGAACGGCGGCTTCCTGGTTGATCCTTATTACATCAGCAAAATTGAAAACGATCAGGGCGGCGTGCTGTTTGAAGCGAAGCCGAAAATTGCCTGTGCCGAGTGCAACCTGCCGGTAATCTACGGTGATACGCCGAAGTCGAACGTGCTGGAGAATCAGGACGTGGAAGACGTCGCCATCTCGCAGACCCCGCAAAACGCCACCGTTCCAATGCCGGAACTGGAGCAGGCAAACCAGCAGTTGGTGGCTCAGAGCGGCGGCCAGGAGTACGCGCCACACGTGATTAACACCCCGCTGGCATTCCTGATTAAGAGCGCACTGAATACCAACATCTTCGGCGAACCGGGCTGGCAGGGTACCGGCTGGCGCGCAGGCCGCGACCTGGGTCGTCACGATATCGGCGGTAAGACCGGGACCACCAACAGTTCGAAAGATGCCTGGTTCTCCGGCTACGGGCCGGATGTGGTCACCTCAGTGTGGATTGGCTTTGACGATCATCGTCGCGATCTGGGGCGCACAACCGCCTCTGGCGCGATCAAAGATCAGATTTCCGGTTACGAAGGCGGCGCGAAGAGCGCGCAGCCAGCCTGGGATGCGTTTATGAAACAGGTGCTGGCGGGCGTGCCGGAACAGCCGCTGACGCCGCCGCCGGGCGTGGTGACGGTCAACATCGACCGCAGCACCGGGCAGCTTGCCAACGGTGGCAGCAGCCGCCAGGAGTACTTCATTGACGGAACGCAGCCGACACAACAGGCGGTTCACGAGGTGGGGACTGAAGTGATTGATAACGGGGAAACCCACGAGTTGTTCTGATGTCGTGGCGGAATTTCCGCTGTCCATCAGACGAATAAAAAAGGCGCCGCTGGCGCCTTTTTTATGACAATCTGCCCTGGGCCTTCAGCCACTCTCGTAGCAGGAACAGCGCGCTGACGTTACGCGCTTCGTTAAAGTCAGGATCGTCGAGCAGATCCATCAGGTTAGCCAGCGGCCAGCGTACCTGCGGCAACGGTTCCGGCTCATCACCCGGCAGCGATTCTGGATACAGATTTTCCGCCACCACGATGTTCATTTTGCTGGAGAAGTAGGATGGCGCCATGCTCAGTTTTTTCAGAAACGTTAGCTCATGCGCGCCAAAACCCACCTCTTCTTTCAGCTCACGGTTTGCCGCCTGCATCACCGTTTCGCCTGGGTCAATCAGCCCTTTGGAAAAGCCCAGCTCGTAGGATTCGGTACCCACCGCGTATTCACGAATCAGAATAATATGGTCGTCGACAATCGGCACAATCATGACCGCTTCACGTGAGGACGGTTTCATACGTTCATAAACGCGACGAACGCCGTTGCTGAACTCCAGGTCAACGCTTTCCACATTAAACAGGCGAGATTGCGCCACGGTTTCAACATGCAGGATGGTAGGTTTCTGTAATGATTTGCTCATTGGGCCGGGTCTTTGCAGTGGTGACTTTTATCATTGTGCGATAGCGATGAGGTTCCGGCAATGTATAAAGCGTTTTATTTACATCATTGCAACCTTTATCCACCCATCTCTCATTTCTGGATAAATGTCAAGAGTTTGAATTGCAATTGAGAATTTACTGATACTCGTCAGAGGATGGGTTTGTTATGCTTACGTTTTGCGAGAGTCTATAAACTCTTTATAGTACCTCTGTAATACGTGCCGATGGTTTATAAGAAAAGCGGGCGACTCAAGAGACCTCTAAGAAAAAGTATGATGGGAAAAGCATGGGCACATTGATGATCTTTACCGTAGCGATACTGATCTGCGCCGTGCTGGTCGGTTGGCTCTTGCGTAAAAGAACAAAACGCCTTCAATTACCGTGGCTGCACCTTTTTCCGGGCGCAACCACGCGGAAACTGACCGATGAAGAGCGCCAGGGCGTTGAAAACTATCTGGGCGATCTGAACCGCGATTTGCAGGTTCCGGCGTCCGGCTCAACGATCGCGCCTACGGCGCTGACGCTCAATGCGCAAAGCGGGACCGTGTTCACGCTGACTCGCGCGATCACGCGCTACGGTATTACCACCGACGACCCAAATAAATGGCGCTATTTCCTCGACTCCGTGGAAGTGCACCTGCCGCCGTTCTGGGAACAACATATTACCGATGAAAACAGCATTGAGCTTATCGTCACCGACGATATGCCATTGGTCATCGGGCTCAACGGCCATTCACTTAAGTCCTACTCGCAAGAGAGCCATAATTTCGCGCTGGAGTCGACCACATCAACGCAAGCCTCGATTCGTGGTGAAGAAAGCGAACAAATTGAACTGCTTAACATTCGCCAGGAAACCCATGAGGAACACGCGCTAAGCCGCCCCGACGGGCTGCGCGAAGCGCTGCTCATTGCCGCGGCGTTTTTGCTGTTTTACTGCAGCCTGATTGCCCCGTCGGTGTTTACCCCGTGGGTACTGGGCGGTGCAGTGCTGCTGCTCGCGGGCGGGCTATGGGGACTGTTTGCTCCTCCCACCAAATCCTCTCTGCGCGAGATCCACTGCCTGCGCGGCACCCCTAAGCGTTGGGGCCTGTTTGGCGAAAACGATCAGGAACAGATTAACAACATCTCACTCGGCATTATCGACCTCATCTACCCACGTCACTGGCAGCCTTTTGTGGCACAGGATCTGGGGCAGAAAACGGATATCGATATCTACCTCGACCGACACGTTGTCCGTCAGGGGCGTTTCCTCTCGCTGCATGATGAAGTCAAAAACTTCCCTCTACAGCACTGGCTGCGCAGCGCAGTCATCGCTGGCGGCGCGTTGCTGGTGGCGATCATGATGTGGGTGAGCGTGCCGCTGAATATGCCGTTTAAGTTTACGATTTCATGGCTGAAAGGCGCGCAAACCGTAGAAGCCAAAGACGTTCGCCAGTTGACGCAGGCAGGCGTACGCGTAGGCGACACGCTGCAACTGAGCGGCATCGGGATGTGCAACATTCACTCACCCGGTACGTGGACGGCACAGGAAAGTTCGCCATTCCTGCCATTCGACTGCTCGCAGATTATCTGGAACGATGCGCCGCGTCTGCCGCTGCCTGAATCCGAAACCGTCAGTAAAGCCACCGCGCTGGTACAAGCGGTCAATCGTCAACTGCATCCTTCTGCGGACGATGATTCCCGCGTCAGCCCCGCGCTGCGTTCCGCCATTCAGAAATCCGGGATGGTCCTGCTGGATGACTTCGCCGATATTGTGCTGAAAACGAAAGATCTGTGCTCAGCTGCCGACGACTGCGTGCGGCTGAAGAATGCGCTGGTCAACCTTGGCAACACCCGCGACTGGGATGCGCTGGTGAAGCGCGCCAACTCCGGTAAGCTCGACGGCGTTAACGTCCTGCTGCGCCCGGTCAGCGCCGAATCGCTGGATAACCTGGTAGAGACCTCCACCGCCCCGTTTATTCTGCGCGAAACCGCGCGCGCGGCGCAGGCGCTCAACAGCCCGGCGCCGGGCGGTTTCCTCATCACCAGCGATGAAGGCAGCGACTTTGTGACCCAGCCGTACCCAACCACCAGCCTGTACGACTACCCTGCACGCGAGCAGTGGAACGAGTTCCAGCGTCTGGCGGGTATGCTGATGCACACCCCGTTCCACGCCGAAGGTATCGTGACGAATCTCTATACCGATGCCAACGGCACCCAGCACATCAACCTGCACCGCATGCCGGACAGCAGCGGGTTGTGGCACTATCTGGCCACCACGCTGCTGATGCTGGCGATGATTGTCTGCACAATTTACAACGGCATTCAGGCGCTGCGCCGCTACCATCGCCATCGGGAACGTCTGACCGAAATCCAGAAATA
Organism: Kluyvera sp.; assembly: GCF_965301105.1. NCBI lineage: Bacteria > Pseudomonadati > Pseudomonadota > Gammaproteobacteria > Enterobacterales > Enterobacteriaceae > Kluyvera > Kluyvera sp. The sequence goes on along the minus strand of NZ_CBDKZX010000014.1, from coordinate 18,563 downwards.
CTACGAAAGCTGCATCAATCCGGTTCTGCTTTCGTCACCGGATGACTTTAAGTCCGATTTCCCGACCCACTAGCCGCCTCACCCGTCGCGACAGAGTTATGTTACTCTGTCGCGCATTTCTTCCGTCTGGAGACTCAGCATGCATTTCGACATCGCCTGGCAAGAGGTTGATACCGTACTTCTGGACATGGACGGCACGCTCCTCGACCTCGCCTTCGACAGCTATTTCTGGCAAAAGCTGGTACCGGAAACCTACGGCGCTAAGCATGGCATCAGCGTACAGGCGGCGCAGGAAGCCATCCGCCAGGAGTACCACGCGGTGCAACATACGCTAAACTGGTACTGTCTGGACTACTGGAGCGAGCGGCTGGGTCTGGATATCTGCTCGATGACCAGCGAGCAGGGGCCGCGCGCGGTGCTGCGTGATGATACCGTCCCCTTCCTGAATGCGCTGAAAGCCAGCGGCAAACGCCGTATCTTGCTGACTAACGCACATCCACACAACCTGGCGGTGAAGCTGGAACACACGGGTCTCGACGCACACCTTGATTTATTACTTTCCACCCATACATTTGGTTATCCGAAAGAGGATCAGCGGTTATGGCAGGCTGTGGCGGAAAAGACGGGACTGAAAGCTGAACGCACGCTGTTCATCGACGATAGCGAGGCGATTCTGGATGCCGCCGCACGCTTTGGGATTCGCTATTGCCTCGGTGTCACTAACCCCGATTCGGGCATGGCGGAAAAAGCGTATCTGCGTCATCCCGCACTTAACGATTACCGTCGTCTGATCCCCTCACTGCACGTGAAGGAGTGACCATGAAAGAGAAGCCCACTGACGGCGTCAGGCTGGATAAGTGGCTCTGGGCCGCGCGTTTTTATAAGACCCGCGCCCTGGCACGCGAAATGATTGAAGGCGGTAAAGTTCACTATAACGGGCAGCGTTCCAAGCCCAGTAAAGTTGTCGAACTGAACGCCCAATTGACGCTACGTCAGGGAAATGACGAACGCACCGTAGTGGTGAAAGCCATTACCGAGCAGCGCCGCCCCGCGACGGAGGCCGTCACCCTGTATGAAGAGACGGCGGAAAGTATCGAAAAGCGCGAAAAAGTCGCTCTGGCGCGCAAGCTAAATGCGCTGACCATGCCGCATCCGGACAGAAGGCCGGATAAAAAAGAGCGGCGCGACCTGATGAGATTTAAATACGGCGACAGTGAATAACTGCCACCCCAAGAGAGAATATTATGACTCAACACGATCAATTACATCGCTATCTGTTTGAAAACTATGCCGTACGTGGCGAACTGGTCACCGTATCCGAAACGCTCGAACAGATTCTGGCAGGCCACAACTACCCGCAGCCGGTGAAAAACGTGCTGTCGGAGCTGCTGGTTGCCACCAGCCTGCTGACCGCGACGCTGAAGTTTGAAGGCGATATTACCGTTCAGCTGCAGGGCGATGGCCCGATGACGCTGGCGGTGATTAACGGTAACAACCACCAGCAGCTGCGCGGCGTAGCCCGTGTACAGGGTGAGATCCCAGCGGATGCCGACCTGAAAACACTGATCGGCAACGGCTATCTGGTGATTACCATTACCCCAGCCGAAGGTGAACGTTATCAGGGCGTGGTCGGTCTGGAAGGCGATACGCTGGCGGCATGCCTGGAAGATTACTTCCAGCGTTCCGAACAGCTGCCTACTCGTCTGATTATCCGTACCGGTGAGTCTGAGGGTAAACCAGCCGCAGGCGGTATGTTATTGCAGGTGATGCCCGCGCAGAACGCCCAGGCGGACGATTTCGACCATCTGGCGGCGCTAACCGACACCATCAAGGCCGAAGAGCTGTTCACGCTGCCGGCCAACGATGTGCTGTGGCGTTTATACCACGAAGAAGAGGTGACGCTGTACGACCCGCAGGGCGTAGAGTTCAAGTGCACCTGTTCTCGCGAACGTTGTGCAGGCGCGCTGAAAACGCTGCCGGATGAAGAGATCAACAGCATTCTGGAAGAAGAAGGCGAGATCGATATGCACTGCGACTACTGCGGTAGCCACTACGTGTTTAACGCGATGGATATCTCCGAGATTCGTAATAACGCTTCTCCGGCGGATCCGCAGGTGCATTAATTCTGCCGTTCGGGACGTAGGCCTGATGCGCGTAGCGCTATCAGGCCTACTCTGATCGAATAAGTTTAGCGCCGATACTCCAGCACCACCGTTTCATCCCCCAGCGTCATATCCTGCCACGCCTTCGGCTTCGCGCCCACTTTGCCCTCTTCCGCCGCCCGTAGCAGCTTCTCTTTATTCACCCCCGCAGGCAGCGTTGCGCTGGCTTTAAACTCCCAGCCTTTTGCCCCCTGACCAAACACCAGCACGGTGCGATCGCCAAACGCGTACAGGACCTGTTCCGGCTGGCCGTCACCGTTAAGATCCTGACTGACCAGCACGCAGCTATCGACGTCGCTGCAGGATTCCACCAGATAGCGGCGTTCAATAATCGCAGCCCACAGCGCGGCGTCCGGCGACTGGCTGCCAGGCGCCACGACGACGTTTTTCGCCAGCATCGGCGGCGTCAGTTTTTCTGTCGGAGTGAGATCGCCATTGAGCAGCCGCGTCAGTTGCCTCTGTCGCCTGGCGTCCTGGGTAAATTCCGGATCTTTTTGCAGTATAAGCAGCGCTTCACGTCCCGGTTTACCGCTGTGTGAAAGCATATACAGACTGACCTGATCGGCGTTAATTTTGCCCTCATGATAGCGCGCCATATGGCTATTCACGCTAATGCGCCAGCTGTCGAGAACCGGCGTATAGAGCAGTACCAGCAGCGCCAGCGCCAGTAGCGAGACCACCAGATGCACCTGGCCCATCAGCGGCGAAGGATCTTCCCGGCGGCGCAGCAGACTCAGCACATAGCCCAGCGACCAGACCAGCAAGACCACCACCACCAGCGTGCCGTGCAGGCGCTCCGACGTCCAGCCGTACTGCCCGATTCTCACCCACAGCGCCCAGCCGGCAATCGCCGCATACACCGGCGTAAGCACCATCGCCGTAATGATGAGATAGCGCAGCGGCCGTGGATAGCTCAATTGCGATTGCTGCGGCTGCCAAACCATCGCCGTCAGCAACAGCTGACTCAGCGCTAAGGTGATCAGCAGCAGCGCGGCGGACACGCGCTGCGAAATCACCGTCAGCCCGGTAAACGCCAACGTCACGAGGAACAGAATAGCCAGCAGCGAAACCAACGGCAGCAGGCCAGTAGCAAGCAGCGTCAGCAGCTTATGAATGGCGCTCACCAGCCGCACGTTCTGCCGCGCCAGAATCACCGTCAGCGCCGTTACCAGGCCAATAACGAGGTAAATAAACCATTCCGTCTCAAAGAACAGATGAGAGAAGAAGGTAATATTCGCCAGCTCAAACAGCCCGCTCCACAGCAGGAAGATGAGCCAGACCAGACCATTAGCGACGCCAATCAGCAGCAGCGTCAGCGCGTTCTGCCACTGTTGGTCATAGAAATGCACATAGCGATAGCTTCCCGGATGGGGGTGGAGCTGAAACTGTATCCACGGCAAAATCATTAGCGCCATCAACAGTAAACACCAACCATAACGGAACAGGGCATCGTACTGCCGCCATGAATCATCGCCGTTGAGGTTGCTTTTCAGCCATCCGCTCATGGCGAGGACGACCAGCAGAATAACGGCCAGCCAGCCCCACAGCGCGCGCTGGCGAAACGAGATGACGCTAAACAGCAGCACAGAAGATAATGCCAGGCTGCCGGGCAATCCATAAAATATCCACCAACCAGGGTGAGGAATAAGCTCAGTCACCAGCAGGTAGCACAGCAACCCTTGTACCAGGCCGGTTAGCACCATGCCCCAGCGGGTTGGCGAGGAAAGCGGTGTCACAGTATCCATATCAGTGTCCCTGCTTCAGGATAGGGTAAATAGAGTATCTCATTGAACGAAACAGAACCGAAATACGCTGTATCGACAGGCGAGGTGAATCGATTTTTGTTCTGAAAGCATTACGTAATTTTCTTTCATAAATGCGATTACATTCACATTTACGCTGTCAATTAAACCATTTTGTAACCATTTAAGAACATTCGTGCCAAATACGCGGTGTTTCCTGTCATAATCCCTGTCGCTTCGTGACAGGAGTCACAATGTTTTCGTAAGTAAGACGTTTGTCGGGATACGTAAATCTATGAGCCTGGTCGCGGTCAACACCCCTAAAATACCCATAGAATTTATGGTAGTACATATTGGCTAAGGAGCAGTGAAATGCGCAACGGTATAACCCCGCAGGACCTCAAGGCTTATGGTATTAACGACGTACAGGATATCGTCTACAACCCCGATTACGATACATTGTATCAAGAAGAACTCGATCCTAACCTGGAAGGTTATGAGCGTGGTGTACTGACGAACCTGGGAGCAATTTCTGTCGACACCGGTATCTTTACCGGCCGTTCTCCAAAGGACAAATACATTGTTCGCGATGACACAACCCGCGACACCGTGTGGTGGTCTGATAAGGGCAACGGAAAAAATGACAATAAGCCTCTGTCACCTGAAATCTGGCAACATCTGAAAGGCCTGGTGTCAGAACAGCTGTCCGGCAAACGTCTGTTTATCATTGACGCCTTCTGCGGCGCTAATGAAGACACCCGTCTGTCCGTCCGTTTTATCACCGAGGTGGCCTGGCAGGCGCACTTCGTCAAAAACATGTTTATTCGCCCAACCGATGAAGAGCTGAAGACGTTTAAACCTGACTTTATCGTTATGAACGGCGCGAAGTGCACCAACCCGCAGTGGAAAGAACAGGGTCTCAACTCGGAAAACTTCATCGCGTTTAACCTGACGGAACGTATCCAGCTGATTGGCGGGACCTGGTACGGCGGCGAAATGAAAAAGGGTATGTTCTCCATCATGAACTACCTGCTGCCGCTGCAGGGCATTGCGTCCATGCACTGTTCCGCGAACGTCGGCGAGAAAGGCGATGTCGCTGTGTTCTTCGGCCTCTCCGGCACCGGTAAAACCACCCTGTCTACCGACCCGAAACGTCGTCTGATTGGCGATGACGAACACGGCTGGGATGACGACGGCGTGTTTAACTTTGAAGGCGGCTGCTACGCCAAAACCATTAAGCTGTCGGAAGCGGCTGAGCCGGATATCTACCACGCCATTCGCCGCGACGCGCTGCTGGAAAACGTGGTGGTGCGTGAGGACGGCAGCATCGACTTCGACGACGGCTCAAAAACCGAAAACACCCGCGTTTCCTACCCGATTTACCACATCGACAATATCGTCAAGCCGGTGTCAAAAGCGGGCCACGCGACCAAAGTTATCTTCCTGACTGCCGATGCGTTCGGCGTACTGCCGCCGGTTTCGCGCCTCACCGCCGACCAGACGCAGTACCACTTCCTGTCTGGCTTCACCGCGAAGCTGGCGGGCACCGAGCGCGGCGTCACCGAACCGACGCCAACCTTCTCCGCCTGTTTCGGCGCGGCGTTCCTGTCGCTGCACCCAACGCAGTATGCGGAAGTGCTGGTGAAACGCATGCAGGCGGCGGGCGCTCAGGCCTACCTGGTGAACACCGGCTGGAACGGCACCGGCAAACGTATCTCCATCCAGAATACGCGCGCCATCATTGATGCCATCCTCGACGGTTCGCTGGATAACGCCGAAACCTTCACCCTGCCGATGTTTAACCTGCAGATCCCAACCGCGCTGCCGGGCGTCGACACCCACATCCTCGATCCGCGTAATACCTACGGTTCGCCGGAGCAGTGGCAGGAGAAGGCCGAAACGCTGGCGAAATTGTTCAAAGAGAACTTTGAGAAATACACCGACACGCCAGCTGGCGCCGCGCTGGTCAGCGCAGGGCCGCAGCTGTAAGTACCGTTGGATTGCCCGGTGGCGCGATGCTTACCGGGCCTACAAACAAAAACCGCCGGGGTTTCCCCAGCGGTTTTTTTTTAGCTTTCTTTGCTGCCCGATGGCATCTGGCCTGCCGGTATTGGCAGCCAGGCGCGAATCAACAGCCCACCCCGCTCACTGGTGTCTAACTCCAGCAGCCCGTTGTGGTTATCAATGATGCGCTGCACAATCGCCAGCCCCAGCCCTGTTCCACTGATGGTACGGGCGCTATCGCCACGCACAAACGGCTGGAACAGATGCTTACGCTGCTCGGGCTTGATGCCCGGGCCGTCATCTTCCACCTGGAACCAGGCGCGATGCGCTTCACGGCCGCTGCTGACTTTAATCCAGCCGTTACCGTAACGGGCCGCGTTCACCACCATATTGGCCAGCGCGCGCTTGATGGACAGCGGATGCACACGCACCGGGATATCGCCATCCAGCAGGTTGGTGGCGATTTCACGCTCGTAGCCGCTTTCCGCTGCAATCACCTCACCGAGAACGGTGTTGAGATCGATAAACTCCAGCGGCATCTCCTGACCGGTACGCAGGTAATCAATAAACTGCTCGATGATGGCGTTGCACTCTTCGATATCTTTATTGATTGATTCCGCCAGATACCCGTCCTGCTCGCCCATCATCTCGGTTGCCAGACGAATACGCGTGAGCGGCGTACGCAGATCGTGGCTGACGCCCGCCATGAGCAGCGTACGGTCATCCGAGAGCTGCTTCACGCCTGCGGCCATATGGTTAAAGGCTCGGGTCACTGAACGCACCTCCGACGCGCCATACTCGCGCAGCGGCGGCGGAATAATCCCTTTACCGACCTGAAGCGCCGCGTGCTCCAGGTCGACCAGGGGTCGGTTCTGGATGCGGATAAACAGCCATGCGCCGCCTATCGCCAGCAGCATAATCGCCAGGGTGTAACGAAACAGTGGGGAGAAGTCTCCCTGATGGATCTCGGTCAGCGGCACGCGCACCCAGATATTGGGCGACAGCCAGGTCTTCAACCAGACCACCGGGGAGCTTTTATTGACTTCAACGCGCACTTCGGTCGGCCCGCCGAGCTGCTGAGCCATCTGCTGACTCAAAAACTCGTAGTGCTGCGCCCAGCGCAGGCCGGCCTCTTCTGCGGCTTCATCGGAATAGAGCGAAATGCCCAGTTCGCGATAGATCTCGCGGCGAAACGCCGGCGGCACGACCAGTTGCGTGCCGTCCTCCAGCTGCAGTTTATCGGTCATCAGCATACGCACTTCGTAGGCTAAGACTTTATTAAACTGCTGCAGGCTTGGCAGAATCGCGAAATTCAACACCACCAGGTAGGTTGTCACCAGGCTGACGAACAGCAAAGTGACAATCAGCAATAACGTACGGGCAAATGAACTTCGTGGCGAGAAGCGCAGTCGCCTCATGCTTTAGAGCCGTCCGGGACAAACACGTAGCCCAGACCCCATACGGTCTGAATATAGCGCGGGTGCGCCGGATCTTCTTCCACCATACGACGTAAGCGGGAGATCTGCACGTCGATGGAACGTTCCATCGCCGAGTATTCACGACCACGCGCCAGGTTCATCAGCTTGTCACGAGACAGCGGCTCGCGCGGGTGGCTCACCAGCGCTTTCAGCACCGCAAACTCACCGCTGGTCAGCGGCATCGGCTCGTCTTCACGGAACATTTCGCGAGTACCGAGGTTCAGCTTGAACTTACCAAAGGCAATAACCGCTTCTTCCTGAGAAGGCGCGCCCGGCAGTTCGTTCGCCTGACGGCGCAGCACGGCACGGATACGGGCCAGCAGTTCACGCGGGTTGAACGGTTTCGGAATGTAGTCGTCGGCGCCGATTTCCAGGCCCACGATACGGTCAACTTCTTCCCCTTTCGCCGTCACCATAATGATCGGCATCGGGTTGCTTTGGCTGCGCAGGCGGCGGCAGATGGAGAGGCCATCTTCACCCGGCAGCATGAGATCCAGCACCATCAGATGGAAGGATTCACGGGTCAGCAATCTGTCCATCTGTTCGGCGTTAGCCACGCTTCGAACCTGGAAACCCTGCTCGGTCAGATAACGCTCCAGTAACGCGCGCAGGCGCATGTCGTCATCCACAACAAGAATCTTATAATTCTCTTGCATTGTTTTTACTCCCAAAGGTTCGCAACAATTAATCAGCATGTATTCTCAAAAAAGCCTGCGCTTGCGACCAGCTAAATCTGGTATAAATTCCAGGCTAAATTGTTACAAAGCATATTTAACAGCGAGTTAAGTATACAATGAATCTTAATACACATTATTTATTCTGTCGGTATGCTCACGTAATACGTATTGTGCGCAATATTTCCTCGGCAGCCAGGTAAGCACGTAAGATGAAAACACCGTTGATCACCCGTGAAGGGTACGAAAAGCTCAAACAAGAGATGGATTATCTCTGGCGCGAAGAGCGCCCGGAGGTCACCAAAAAAGTGACCTGGGCCGCGAGCCTTGGCGATCGCAGTGAAAACGCTGACTACCAGTATAATAAAAAACGCTTAAGGGAGATTGACCGCCGCGTTCGTTATTTAACCAAGTGTCTGGAAAATCTGCGTATCGTCGATTACTCGCCGCAGCAGGAAGGCAAAGTCTTTTTTGGCGCGTGGGTAGAGATTGAAAACGACGACGGCGATACCAAGCGTTTTCGCATTGTCGGCTACGACGAGATTTTTGGCCGCAAGGACTACATTTCGATCGACTCGCCAATGGCCCGTGCGCTATTGAAAAAAGAGGTCGGCGATCTCGCGGTCGTCAACACGCCAGCGGGTGAGGCCAGCTGGTACGTAAATGCGATCGATTACGTAAAATAACGCCGGAACAATCCGAAGCCCCCGCTGATGACTGGCATTTTTGCCAGTCAATCCGTATAACTGTCCCCTGATTTTATGACCTAACAGTGAAACCAAGCCATGATGAATGATTCGCTCTGCCGCATTATTGCGGGTGAACTTCAGGCCAGAGCCGAACAGGTAGAAGCTGCCGTTCGCCTGCTTGATGAAGGGAACACCGTGCCGTTTATTGCACGTTATCGTAAGGAAATCACCGGCGGACTGGATGACACGCAACTGCGTAATCTGGAAACTCGCCTGGGGTATTTGCGTGAGCTGGAAGACCGTCGTCAGGTCATTCTGAAATCCATCGGTGAGCAGGGCAAGCTGACCGAAGCGCTGGAAAAAGCCATCAACGGCACGCTCAACAAGACCGAGCTGGAAGACCTCTACTTACCGTATAAACAGAAGCGCCGCACCCGCGGGCAAATTGCCATTGAAGCGGGTCTCGAGCCGCTGGCCGATCTGCTGTGGAGCGAACCGTCTCACGACCCGGAAACCGAGGCGGCGAAATTTATCGATGTCGATAAGGGCGTCGCGGATACCAAAGCGGCCCTCGACGGCGCGCGCTATATCCTGATGGAACGCTTCGCGGAAGATGCCGGCCTGCTGGCGAAAGTGCGCGACTACCTGTGGAAGAACGCCCACCTGGTGGCCAAAGTGGTCAGCGGTAAGGAAGAAGAAGGCGCGAAGTTCCGCGACTACTTCGACCATCACGAACCGATTTCAACCACCCCTTCCCACCGCGCGCTGGCGATGTTCCGCGGGCGCAACGAAGGTATTCTGCAACTCTCGCTCAACGCCGATCCGCAGTTCGACGAGCCGCCGAAAGAGAGCCACTGCGAACAGATTATTATCGACCACCTCGGCCTGCGCCTGAACAACGCCCCGGCGGATAGCTGGCGCAAAGGCGTGGTGAGCTGGACCTGGCGCATCAAAGTGCTGATGCACCTCGAAACCGAACTGATGGGCACCGTGCGCGAACGCGCGGAAGATGAAGCCATCAACGTCTTCGCCCGTAACCTGCACGATCTGCTGATGGCTGCACCAGCCGGTCTGCGCGCCACCATGGGCCTCGACCCTGGTCTGCGTACCGGCGTGAAGGTGGCGGTGGTGGACGGCACCGGCAAGCTGGTGGCGACGGATACCATCTACCCGCACACCGGGCAGGCGGCGAAAGCGGCGGTCGCCGTGGCGGCGCTGTGCGAAAAACACAACGTGGAGCTGGTGGCGATCGGCAACGGTACCGCCTCACGCGAAACCGAGCGTTTCTTCCTCGATGTGCAGAAACAGTTCCCGCAAGTCACCGCGCAGAAGGTGATCGTCAGCGAAGCAGGCGCGTCGGTGTATTCCGCTTCCGAACTGGCGGCGCAGGAATTCCCGGATCTCGACGTTTCCCTGCGCGGCGCGGTGTCTATCGCCCGTCGTCTGCAGGACCCACTGGCCGAGCTGGTGAAAATCGACCCGAAATCCATCGGGGTGGGCCAGTACCAGCATGACGTCAGCCAGACGCAGCTGGCGCGTAAGCTGGATGCGGTCGTCGAGGACTGCGTGAACGCCGTCGGCGTGGACTTGAACACCGCCTCCGTGCCGCTGCTGACCCGCGTCGCGGGCCTGACGCGCATGATGGCGCAGAACATCGTCGCCTGGCGCGATGAGAATGGCCAGTTCCAGAACCGCCAGCAGTTGCTGAAGGTAAGTCGTCTGGGGCCGAAAGCGTTCGAGCAGTGCGCGGGCTTCCTGCGCATCAACCACGGCGATAACCCGCTGGACGCTTCCACCGTGCACCCGGAAGCCTACCCGGTGGTTGAACGCATTCTGGCGGCCACCCAGCAGGCGCTGAAAGATCTGATGGGCAACAGCAGTGAACTTCGCGGCCTGAAAGCCTCTGAGTTTACCGACGAACGTTTTGGCGTACCGACCGTCACCGACATCATCAAAGAGCTGGAAAAACCGGGCCGCGACCCGCGTCCGGAATTTAAAACCGCGAAGTTCGCCGATGGCGTCGAAACCATGAACGACCTGCTGCCGGGAATGATCCTCGAAGGCGCGGTGACCAACGTCACCAACTTTGGCGCCTTTGTCGATATCGGCGTGCACCAGGACGGCCTGGTGCATATCTCCTCGCTGGCGGATAAATTCGTCGAAGATCCACACACCGTGGTGAAAGCAGGCGATATCGTCAAAGTGAAGGTGCTGGAGGTCGATTTGCAGCGTAAACGTATCGCCCTGACTATGCGTCTGGATGAGCAGCCGGGTGAAACCAACGCCCGTCGTGGCGGCGGTAATGACCGTCCGCAGAACAGCGGACGTCCAGCGGCGAAAGCGGCCAAGCCGCGCGGCCGCGAAGCTCAGCCTGCCGGTAACAGCGCCATGATGGACGCTTTAGCCGCAGCAATGGGTAAAAAACGCTAATCGATAAACGCCTTATCCAGACTGCATGGGGGATAAGGCGTTTTACATCACCAGCCGTGACGCATTCGCTTCGCGCCTTATCTCGCCCTCAGTAATTAATATTTTCGCGCAACTTTTAATAATAAACCGCATCACGTTTTATTTTATTAACCAATGAAACCTTAATTAAACATTAAGCGATGTAAATATCGGTTAATTGATTTATCGCTACAATGCGTTGCTTGAGTAATATCAAAAAAAGTGCAAATAGTGCGCAAAACTCCCACCAACCGCATATTATGTATTGATGATAAAAACCATTCTCATTATCATCATTTGCAGTGGATTTTATTCTTTATTCGTTGACGATGCCCTTGCCGCCATCAGGCCGCACGCGGGCACTCCCTCGTCCAGCTAGCGATAAAACAAGTAGGTTCTATGCAATTTACACCGGATACTGCGTGGAAGATTGTTGGTTTCTCCCGCGAAATTAGCCCAGCCTATCGGCAGAAACTCCTCTCATTGGGCATGCTGCCTGGCTCATCATTCCATGTCGTTCGCGTTGCGCCCTTGGGTGACCCCATTCATATTGAAACCCGTCGCGTAAGCCTGGTATTGCGTAAAAAAGATCTCGCGCTAATCGAATTAGAACCTGTCGCGTAATGACTTCAGCCCGGTAATAAGAGTCTGAAAAATGAAAAAATTAACCATCGGTCTAATTGGTAATCCTAATTCCGGCAAGACAACCTTATTCAATCAGCTGACCGGCGCGCGCCAGCGCGTAGGCAACTGGGCGGGTGTGACGGTTGAACGTAAAGAAGGCTCTTTCGCCACCACCGATCATCAGGTCACCCTTGTCGACCTGCCGGGCACCTACTCGCTGACCACTATCTCGTCACAAACGTCGCTGGATGAACAAATCGCCTGCCACTACATTCTCAGCGGCGATGCCGACCTGCTGATTAACGTGGTCGACGCCTCCAACCTGGAACGTAACCTGTATTTGACGCTGCAATTACTCGAGCTGGGCATTCCGTGCGTGGTCGCGCTGAACATGCTGGATATCGCCGAGAAGCAGCAGATTCGCATCGATGTCGACGCCCTTTCCGCTCGTCTCGGCTGCCCGGTGGTACCGCTGGTATCGACCCGCGCCCGCGGCATTGAAGCGCTGAAAATGGCGATTGATCGCCACAAGGGCAATCAGCCGCTGGAGCTGGTGCACTACCCGCAGCCGCTGCTGCGTGAAGCCGATAATCTGGCCAAAGAGATGGCGCAGGACATTCCGGAGCGCCAGCGCCATTGGCTGGGTATGCAGATGCTGGAAGGCGACATCTACAGCCGCGCCTACGCTGGCGATGCGGCGCATAAGCTGGACGTTTCGCTGGCGCACCTGAGCGAAGAGCTGGACGATCCCGCTTTGCATATCGCCGACGCTCGCTACCAGAGCATCGCCGCTATCTGCGACGCCGTCAGCAATACGCTGACCGCCGAACCAAGCCGTTTTACCGCCGCGCTGGATAAAATCGTCCTCAACCGCGTGCTGGGGCTGCCGGTCTTTCTGTTCGTGATGTACCTGATGTTCCTGCTGGCGATTAACATCGGCGGTGCCTTACAGCCCATCTTCGACGGCGGCTCGGTAGCGCTCTTTATTCATGGTATTCAGTGGATTGGCTACACCCTGCACTTCCCGGACTGGCTGACCGTATTCCTGGCGCAGGGGCTCGGCGGCGGTATCAACACCGTTCTGCCGCTGGTGCCGCAAATCGGCATGATGTACCTGTTCCTCTCGTTCCTTGAAGACTCCGGCTATATGGCCCGCGCCGCCTTCGTCATGGACCGCCTGATGCAGGCGCTTGGTCTGCCGGGGAAATCCTTTGTGCCGCTGATCGTCGGCTTCGGCTGTAACGTGCCGTCGGTGATGGGCGCCCGTACGTTGGATGCCCCGCGTGAACGCCTGATGACCATTATGATGGCACCGTTTATGTCCTGCGGCGCGCGTCTGGCTATCTTCGCGGTCTTCGCCGCGGCCTTCTTCGGCCAGGGCGGCGCGCTGGTGGTCTTCTCGCTCTATGTGTTGGGGATCGTTATCGCCATCCTCACCGGCCTGATGCTCAAATACACCATCATGCGTGGCGAAGCCTCGCCGTTCGTCATGGAACTGCCGGTCTACCACGTACCGCACATCAAAAGCCTGTTCATCCAGACCTGGCAGCGCCTGAAAGGCTTCGTGCTGCGCGCCGGTAAAGTTATCGTGATCGTCAGTATTTTCCTGAGCGCACTGAACAGCTTCTCGTTCAGCGGCAAGATCGTCGACAACATTAACGACTCGGCGCTGGCCTCTGTCAGCCGCGCGATTACGCCGGTGTTTAAACCGATTGGCGTGCATGAAGATAACTGGCAAGCCACCGTCGGCCTGTTTACCGGGGCGATGGCGAAAGAAGTGGTGGTGGGGACGCTGAACACCCTCTACACCGCTGAAGACATCCAGAACGAAGCGTTCAACCCGCAGGAATTCCATCTCGGTGATGAACTGCTGGGCGCGCTCGATGAAACCTGGCAAGGCCTGAAAGACACCTTCAGCCTCAGCGTACTGGCCAACCCCATCGAAGCCAGCAAAGGCGATGGCGAGATGGAAACCGGCGCAATGGGCGTGATGGGCAGCAAATTCGGCAGCGCGGCGGCAGCGTACAGCTACCTGATTTTCGTGTTGCTCTACATTCCGTGCATTTCGGTAATGGGGGCGATAGCCCGTGAATCGAGCCGTGGCTGGATGACGTTCTCCATCCTGTGGGGGCTGAATATCGCCTACTCGCTGTCCACGCTCTACTACCAGACAGTCAGCTTCAGCCAGCATCCACGCTACAGCCTGGTGTGCATTCTGGCGGTGATTCTGTTCAACATTGTGGTGCTCGGTCTGCTGCGCCGCGCCCGTAGCCGGGTGGATGTCTCCCTGCTGGCGACGCGCAAAACGCCGACGTCCTGCTGCTCCAGCCCGGCTGGCGATTGCCACTAAGGAGCGATGATGGCGTCATTGATCGAAATACGCGACACGCTGGCCCTGCAAGGACGCATGGAAGCCTCACAGCTCAGCGCCCAACTGCATACGCCGCAAGCGTTAGTTGACGCCATGCTGAGCCGCTTAGAAGCGATGGGAAAAGTGGTGAAAATTCAGGAAGACGCTGATGGCTGCCTGAGTGGTAGCTGCAAAAGCTGCCCGGAAGGCAAAGCGTGCCTGCGTGAGTGGTGGGCGCTACGTTAAGAGGTTATCCCCGACGCTGTCAGCAGCGTCGGGAGTAAAAGGCAAAACTTACTTGTAGACGTCCGCGTTACCGTGGACGGTTTTTTCGTTTTTCCCACCCGCAATAATCACATAATACTTACCACCCAGCTCATCCGCCTTTTTCGACAGATCGCGCTTCGCATCCATTGGCGAAGTAGTACGCGAGGTGGTGATGTTGCCGATTTTCGTCAGCTTAAGCTTGGCAACATCTTCCTTCTGGATCTCTTTAGCAGCAAACGCACCAAACGACAGGGAGCCAATCACCAGAGATGCAACAATACCTGTAACAAATTTCATAGACTCTACTCTCCTTAGGGTTGTTATTTGCGCTGCGCGGGTGCGCGAAATAATCACCTGCCGCAACAGCTTAAGTATTGCTATGAATATCTTTTTTACCACGTCCGCACAGAATTATTTCTCAATTTGCTTTTTCAACGCCACCAAGGGTGCGCAAAACGCCTGCGGATGAGAGATAAACGGCGCATGGGCCGCTTTGTCAAAAATGAGCGATTCGCTCCGAGGCCACAGCGCATCCAACTGCGGAACAATCTTGCGCGGCACCAGGCCATCGAGTCGGCCATACAGGCGCAGGAACGGTAAATCCAGCGCCGTCAGCGGCTCGCGTAAATCCGCGGTTTTGAGGATCTCCAGGCCGCCGTTGAGCGCCTCAGACGACGGCATCGGCAGCGATAACACCGCTTGTTTCAGCGCACGAGCATCCTGTCGGGCACTTTCGGTGCCTAAGGTTTGCAACGCCAGGAAACGTTCAACGGTACGCTGAAAATCTTCGCTCAACTGCTGCTGAAAGCCGCTGAGCACTTCCGGCTTAATGCCCGGCCACTCATCCTGCGCGCTAAAGCAAGGAGACGACGCCACGGTAACCAATGCCTGCACGCGCGTCGGGTGGTTCAAGGCAATCTGGCTCGCCACCAGCCCTCCCAGGCTCCAGCCCAGCCAGATGGCCCGTTCAGGGGCATTTTCCAGCACCTTCTCTGCCATCGCTTCCAGCGTCATGGCACCCCATTCACCGCTACGTCCGTAACCCGGCAGGTCGACCAGGTGCAGCGTAAAATGCGCACTCAATTCCGGCGTGATGCAATCCCAGACCTGTGCATTCAGCCCCCATCCGTGCAGCAGCACAAGATGACAATTTCCTTCGCCCGTGGTTTGCCACCAGATGTCGTTCATCAGCTATCGTTCTCGTTTCTTCGCTTAAGGAGGGATTATGCTAACAGTCCACGGCGCGTGCTGGCTATGCCAAATGCCGCTGGCGCTGCCTGCGTGGGGCATCTGTTCGCGCTGCGCCAAAACGCTGTTTACGCAAGGGAGCCATTGTCCGCAGTGCGGCCTGCCGGCAGAAAACGTCAGAATCCCCTGCGGACGCTGCCTGCAAAAACCGCCGCCATGGCAGCGGCTGGTGGCGATTAACGACTATCGTCCTCCGCTCAGTCAGTTAATCCACCGCTTCAAGTTCAGCGGTAACCCAGAGCTGGCATCCACGCTGGCGCGTCTACTGTTGCTGGCCGTTCGTCAACGAACCGACCTACCCGCTCCTGTGCAGCTTATCAGCGTTCCGTTGTGGCAACGCCGTCACTGGCGGCGAGGCTATAATCAAAGCGAGCTGCTCTGTCGTGCGCTGGCACACTGGTTACACGCCGATTATCAGCCCCGGGCTCTCACGCGTATTCGCCCAACGGCGACCCAGCATCAGCTCAGCGCCCGGTTGCGCAAGCACAACCTGAAAAATGCTTTCCAGCTTGAATTATCCATACGTGGGCGCCATATGGTGATTGTGGATGATGTGGTCACGACGGGGAGTACCGTGGCTGAAATTTCCCGCCTGCTTTTGCGAAACGGCGCGGCGAGCGTTCAGGTATGGTGTCTGTGCCGCACCTTGTAGACCCCCAGCGATGGGCGTATTATAACCAACTAAAGTAGTCAACTATTAGGTCAAAGCTATGATCCGTATTTCCGATACTGCGCAAGCGCACTTTGCCAAACTTCTGCAAAATCAGGAAGAAGGGACACAAATCCGCGTATTTGTGATTAACCCTGGTACGCCTAACGCAGAATGCGGCGTTTCTTACTGCCCGCCGGATGCGGTGGAAGCAAGTGATACAGCCCTGAAATTTGAACAGCTCACCGCCTATGTCGACGAGCTGAGCGCTCCGTATCTGGAAGATGCGGAAATTGATTTTGTCACCGACCAGCTCGGCTCTCAGCTGACGCTGAAAGCACCGAACGCCAAAATGCGCAAAGTGTCCGACGACGCCCCGCTGATGGAGCGCGTGGAGTACATGCTGCAATCACAGGTTAACCCGCAGCTCGCCGGCCACGGTGGTCGCGTGTCGCTGATGGAAATCACCGAAGATGGCTATGCCATTCTGCAATTTGGCGGCGGTTGTAACGGCTGCTCAATGATCGATGTCACCCTGAAAGATGGCATTGAAAAGCAGCTGCTGGCCGAGTTCCCGGACCTGAAAGGCGTACGCGATCTGACCGAACACCAGCGCGGCGAGCACTCTTACTACTAAGATGTTTCGCGATCGTCCCGGGCGAGGCGCTTACGCCGACCCCGGGGATTTTCTCTGCTCTCCGGCTGCACAATCTTTCGCCACAGCGTAATGTTACCGCGCAACATTCCTCGCAAATTTCCGCTCGAAAAACGGCAATAACCCTACCAATTATTTGACTACCGTCGCAGATTTCACATTTCAATGCACAGGGTTATTCTCAACCTCCACATGTTACCCGTATCATCGCAACACACACCACCGCGTTAAATAAATAGCCAGCTATCCTTTGTCTGAGTCATACAACAGACGGTGGCGTGAAGAAGTCAGTACCTATTCCCTCTGTAGGGACAATTGGAAGTTGTCGCAACAACAGTGACGTTACCCATAACAAATTAAAGGCTGGATAAGTTATGCCATTAATCATCGTAGCTATCGGGGTTATCCTCTTATTACTGCTGATGATCCGTTTCAAAATGAACGGGTTTATCGCTCTGGTGCTGGTGGCGTTAGCCGTCGGCTTAATGCAGGGCATGCCGCTGGACAAAGTGATCGTGTCGATTAAAAACGGCGTCGGCGGCACCCTTGGCAGCCTGGCGCTGATTATGGGCTTTGGCGCCATGCTCGGCAAAATGCTCGCCGACTGCGGCGGCGCGCAGCGTATTGCCACCACACTTATCGACAAATTTGGCCGCAAGTACATTCAGTGGGCGGTCGTACTGACCGGTTTCACCGTCGGCTTCGCGCTGTTCTACGAAGTGGGCTTCGTGCTGCTGCTGCCGCTGGTCTTCACCATTGCCGCCAACGCGCGTATTCCGCTGCTGTACGTCGGCGTGCCGATGGCTGCCGCGCTCTCGGTGACCCATGGCTTCCTGCCTCCGCACCCGGGCCCGACTGCTATCGCCACCATCTTCCACGCAGACATGGGTAAAACCCTGCTGTACGGCACCCTGCTGGCGATTCCGACCGTCATTCTGGCAGGCCCGGTTTACGCACGCTGCCTGAAAAGCATCGACAAGCCGATCCCGGAAGGTCTGCACAACCCGAAAACCTTCACCGATGAAGAGATGCCGTCCTTTGGCGTGAGCGTCTGGACCTCTCTGGTGCCGGTTATCCTGATGGCGATGCGCGCCGTGGCTGAGATGGTGCTGCCGAAAGGCCACGCGCTGCTGCCTGCCGCTGAGTTCTTCGGTGACCCGGTGATGGCAACGCTGATCGCCGTGCTGATCGCTATCTTCACCTTCGGTCTGAACCGTGGCCGCTCAATGGATGACATCAACGATACGCTGATCTCCTCCATTAAAATCATTGCCATGATGCTGCTGATCATCGGCGGCGGCGGCGCCTTCAAGCAGGTGCTGGTCGACTCCGGCGTAGATAAGTACATCGCGTCTATCATGCACGAGTCCAACGTATCTCCGCTGTTTATGGCATGGTCTATCGCTGCCGTTCTGCGTATCGCGCTGGGCTCCGCGACCGTTGCCGCCATCACCGCGGGCGGTATTGCCGCTCCGCTGATTGCCACCACCGGCGTGAGCCCGGAGCTGATGGTTATCGCGGTAGGTTCCGGTTCCGTCATCTTCTCCCACGTGAACGATCCAGGCTTCTGGCT
>NZ_CBDKZX010000013.1:0-72026 GCF_965301105.1 Kluyvera sp. | reverse complement strand
CTGTATGGATTAACAGGAGTGTAATCAAACTACGCTGATTTTGCACCTGTTCCGTTTTAGCGGGTCTTAATTACCAGACGATTACTCTGCTTGACCTCTTCCATCACGACGTAAGTACGGGTGTCGTTAACGCCTGGCAGGCGTAGCAGGGTCTCGCCAAGAAGCTTACGGTAAGCCGACATATCCGGTACACGGGTTTTCAACAGATAGTCGAAATCACCGGATACCAGGTGACATTCTTGAATTTCTTCAAGTTTTTGCACTGCGGCGTTAAATTGTTCAAATACGTCCGGCGCACCGCGATTCAGAGTAATCTCAACAAATACCAGCAGCGATGCATCCAGATAATGCGGGTTTAACAGCGCGGTATAGCCCTGAATAAAACCCTGTCGTTCCAGACGACGTACGCGCTCAAGGCACGGGGTCGGAGAAAGTCCTACTCTTTTGGAAAGCTCGACGTTCGAAATACGCCCATCTTTTTGCAGCTCATTCAGGATGTTGCGGTCGATGCGGTCGAGATCTTTGCCAGGGCGTTTTTTACTATCTACCATTATTATTGTCTCTCTGTATTCCTTCCCTACTCCTGTCTTGACTCTGTGCACTTCACTGTTCAGAGCCTTCTCCCGTTTTCAACACGCCGTTGTTGCTGCAACGACGCATATCCCAGGGGTTGCGTATGAGAAGCCCCGGCGCCTCGCGGCCACCCTCCGACATCACGTATGACGTCTGTCCACACCATACGTAGATTTCAGTGATCCGGGTAAAAATGGCATTTGCGTGCATGAAAATTCACCACACGCGAAACACTGCTTTTCTTCTTCCTTGAATGTTGTCGCAAAAGCACAGGTGATTGTCAAAGCAAAACATCTTTTTTTAGTACAACATGCCAGATATTCATTATCACGCGGGCTTGATTCACATGTAATCGTCTTATAATCCAGCAGCGAACAGTAGAAATAGTTATATTTTTTGATGTTAAAATAAACAATCAATCGGCTCACTCTATTACACATATCGTTAACAAAATCGCTGTGCTCTTTTTTTACGTCTACAAATTCCCTACAATCCCGAACAATGTCTGCCAACAATTATGGGGATCTCATGGGCACGGCCAAACACAGTAAGCTGCTAATCCTTGGTTCTGGACCTGCGGGATACACCGCTGCGGTCTATGCTGCACGCGCAAACCTGCAACCGGTTTTGATTACCGGGCTGGAAAAAGGCGGTCAACTGACCACCACCACCGAGGTGGAAAACTGGCCTGGCGATCCGAACGATCTGACCGGTCCGCTGCTGATGGAACGTATGCACGAGCATGCGACCAAATTTGAAACCGAAATTATTTTTGACCACATTCACAGCGTGGATCTGCAAAACCGTCCGTTCCGTCTTACCGGCGACAGCGGCGAATACACCTGCGATGCGTTAATCATCGCTACCGGCGCGTCTGCCCGTTATCTGGGTCTGCCGTCGGAAGAAGCGTTTAAAGGCCGCGGCGTTTCCGCCTGCGCGACCTGCGACGGGTTCTTCTATCGTAATCAGAAAGTGGCGGTCATCGGCGGCGGCAACACCGCAGTAGAAGAAGCGCTGTACTTGTCCAACATTGCATCAGAAGTGCACCTGATTCACCGTCGTGATTCTTTCCGCGCGGAGAAAATCCTCATCAAGCGTCTGATGGATAAAGTGGAAAGCGGCAATATCGTGCTCCACACCAACCGTACGCTGGAAGAAGTGACCGGCGATCAGATGGGCGTGAGCGGTTTGCGTCTGCGTTCAACCGAGAGCGATGATATTGAATCGCTGGACGTCGCAGGTCTGTTCGTGGCTATCGGCCACAGCCCGAACACGGCGATTTTCGAAGGCCAGCTGGCGCTGGAAAACGGCTACATCAAAGTGCAGTCCGGTATCCACGGCAACGCCACCCAGACCAGCATCCCGGGCGTGTTCGCTGCGGGCGACGTAATGGACCACATTTACCGTCAGGCAATCACCTCTGCGGGCACCGGCTGTATGGCGGCGCTGGACGCGGAACGCTACCTCGACGGTCTGGCCGACGCCTGCAAATAATCTTTACAAGTCAGTAACAAAAGTAAAAAAGGCGACGATAAGTCGCCTTTATTTTTTCTGCGATGTAACATTGCCGCGCCCATAACTGAAACCATTATCCATAAGCCACCTGCTAAGCGCCCAATGAATAAAAGTCGCCAACAAGAACTCACCCGCTGGCTCAAACAGCAAAGCGTCCTGTCTCGCCGCTGGTTGATGCTCTCCCGCCTGCTCGGCTTCGCCAGTGGGATACTGATTATTGCTCAGGCGTGGCTGCTGGCCCGCATCCTTCACCATATGATTATGGAGAACATTCCGCGCGAGGCGCTGCTGATGCCGTTTATTCAGCTGGTGCTGGTTTTCGTCCTCCGCGCCTGGGTGGTGTGGCTGCGCGAGCGGGTCGGTTTTCATGCCGGGCAACAGATTCGCTTTGAGATTCGCCGTCAGGTGCTGGACCGTCTGCAACAGGCTGGCCCGGCGTGGATTCAGGGCAAGCCGGCCGGCAGTTGGGCGACGCTGATTCTTGAGCAAATTGACGATATGCACGACTACTACGCCCGCTACCTGCCACAGATGGCGCTGGCTGCCTGCGTGCCGCTGCTGATCGTCGTCGCCATTTTCCCGTCCAACTGGGTCGCCGCGTTGATACTGCTGGCCACCGCTCCGCTGATCCCGCTGTTTATGGCGCTGGTCGGCATGGGCGCCGCCGACGCCAACCGCCGCAACTTCCTGGCCCTGGCGCGCTTGAGCGGCCACTTCCTGGACCGTCTGCGCGGCATGGATACCTTACGTATTTTTGGCCGTGGAAAAGCCGAGACCGACAATATCCGCGAAGCCTCGCAGGATTTTCGCCAGCGCACCATGGAAGTTCTGCGCCTGGCGTTCCTCTCCTCCGGCGTACTGGAGTTTTTCACCTCCCTTTCAATTGCACTGGTGGCGGTCTATTTCGGTTTCTCATACCTCGGTGAGCTGAATTTTGGCAGCTACGGCGCGGCGGTCACGCTCTCCTCCGGCTTCCTGGCGCTGATTCTGGCCCCTGAATTCTTCCAGCCGCTACGCGATTTGGGGACCTTTTACCACGCCAAAGCCCAGGCGGTAGGCGCTGCCGACAGCCTGAAAACCTTCCTTGAAGCGCCGCTGGCGCACCCGGAACAGGGTGAGCAGATACTGGAGACCAGCGAGCCGGTGTCGCTTTGCGCGAAAGATCTGTTCATCACTTCGCCGGAAGGCAAAATGCTCGTCGGCCCGCTCAACTTCACGCTCAATGCCGGGCAGCGAGTGGTGCTGGTGGGGCAAAGTGGTTCCGGTAAAAGCTCGCTGTTGAACGCACTGGCCGGTTTCCTCCCCTACAGCGGTTCGCTGAAGGTCAACGGTATCGAACTCCGTCATCTGCAACCGGAAAGCTGGCATCGATTGATGAGCTGGGTCGGTCAAAATCCACAGCTGCCGGCCTCCACGCTGCGCGAGAACGTGCTGCTGGGCAACCCGGAGGCCAGCGAAGAACAATTGCATCAGGCGCTGGAAAAAGCGTGGGTCAATGAGTTTCTGCCGCAGCTTCCTGACGGCATTGATACCGCGGTTGGCGAGCAGTCCGCACGCCTCTCCGTCGGCCAGGCGCAGCGCGTCGCCGTCGCCCGCGCCCTCCTCGCTCCTTGCCGTCTGCTGCTGCTCGATGAACCTGCCGCCAGCCTTGATGCTCATAGCGAACAGCGCGTCATGCAGGCGCTGGGTGAAGCCTCAACGCAACAAACGACCCTGATGGTCACCCACCAGTTGGAAGGTATTACCGAGTGGGACGCTATCTGGGTCATGGAAAACGGCCAGATTATCGAGCAAGGCTCGTATTCGCAGCTGGTTGCAGCCAACGGCGTTTTCGCCAGCCTGCTGGCCAATCGTCAGGAGGAGATCTAAATGCGCGCACTGTTGCCTTATCTGGCGCTCTATAAACGCCATAAATGGCTATTAAGCCTCGGCGTGGTTCTGGCGATTGTGACGCTGCTCGCCAGCATCGGCTTGCTGACGCTTTCCGGCTGGTTCCTCTCCGCTTCGGCGGTGGTCGGGTTTGCTGGCGCTTACAGTTTTAACTACATGCTGCCTGCGGCGGGTGTGCGCGGCGCGGCGATTATCCGTACCGCCGGGCGTTACTTTGAACGTCTGGTCAGCCATGACGCCACTTTCCGCGTCTTGCAGCATCTGCGCGTCTTCACCTTCAGCAAACTGCTGCCGCTCTCACCTGCCGGGCTGGCGCGTTTTCGTCAGGGCGAGCTGCTCAACCGCATGGTGGCCGATGTCGATACGCTGGATCATCTCTATCTGCGCGTGATTTCTCCGCTGGTTGGCGCGCTGGTGGTTATCCTGGTCGTTACCGCCGGATTAAGCCTGTTGGACGTCAATCTGGCCCTGACGCTCGGCGGAATTATGCTCGCCACGCTGCTGATACTGCCACCGCTGTTTTATCGCGCGGGTAAACCCACCGGCGAGCAGCTCACTACGCTGCGTGGTCAATATCGCCAGCAGCTCACCGGCTGGCTGCAAGGACAGGCGGAGCTGACCATTTTCAACGCCAGCGATCGCTATCGTAAACAAATGGAACAGACGGAGCTTAACTGGCACGACGCGCAGCGCCGCCAGTCTGAACTGACCGCGCTGTCTCAGGCGCTGATGCTGCTGATTGGCGCCGCAGCCGTGGTCGCGATGTTGTGGCTTGCCGCCGGCGGCGTGGGCGATATCGCCCAGCCGGGCGCATTGATTGCACTGTTTGTTTTCTGCGCGCTGGCGGCCTTTGAAGCTCTGGCCCCGGTGACCGGCGCGTTCCAGCATTTGGGACAGGTGATTGCGTCAGCGCTGCGCGTGAGCCAGATTATCGAGCAACAGCCGGAAGTCACTTTCCCGCAGCAGGCCAGCGTTCGTCCACAGCAGGTAGCGCTCACGCTGAAGGAGGTCGCCTTTACCTATCCAGAGCAGACGCAACCCGCGCTGGAAAATCTCTCGCTGCACGTGGCAGCCGGGGAGCATATCGCTATCCTCGGGCGCACCGGCTGCGGCAAATCAACGCTCCTGCAACTGCTAACCCGCGCATGGGATCCGCAGCAGGGCAGCATTTTGCTCAACGATATCGCGCTTAATCAGTTCGATGAGCAGACGTTACGTCAAACTATGAGCCTGGTGCCGCAACGCGTGCATCTGTTCAGCGCCACGCTGCGTGACAACCTGCTGCTGGCCCGGCCAGATGCCACCGACGATATGCTTAGTGACGTACTGCATCGCACGGGGCTGGAGAAATTGCTGGAAGATGCCGGTCTCAACAGCTGGCTTGGCGAAGGCGGCCGCCAGCTTTCTGGCGGCGAACTGCGCCGTCTGGGCATTGCCCGTGCGCTATTGCACGATGCGCCGCTGATGCTGCTGGACGAACCGACCGAAGGACTGGACGCCACCACAGAAAGCCAGATTCTTGAACTGCTGGCTGAAGTCATGCGCGAAAAAACGCTGCTGATGGTTACCCACCGCCTGCGTGGCCTGGCGCGCTTTAATCGGATAATTGTCATGGACAACGGGCAAATTATTGAGCAAGGTAATCATACAGAACTGCTGGCAAAACAAGGTCGTTACTACCAGTTCAAACAGCGTCTGTAGACTATGATTGAGTTAACTTAGTTTCGTGGGGTTTTCGCGACATGCGCCTTGTGCAGCTTTCTCGTCATTCGATTGCTTTTCCCTCCCCGGAGGGCGCATTACGTGAACCCAACGGGCTGCTGGCGCTCGGCGGCGATCTTGGTCCCGCGCGTCTGCTAATGGCCTATCAACGCGGGATCTTCCCGTGGTTTTCGCCCGGCGACCCGATCCTCTGGTGGTCGCCAGATCCTCGCGCCGTGCTGTGGCCCGAGCAGTTCCATCTCAGCCGCAGTATGAAACGCTTTCATCGCCACTCGCCCTATCGCGTCACGCTCAATTATGCCTTTAGTCAGGTCATCGAGGGCTGCGCGCAGGATCGCCACGAAGGTACCTGGATCACCACCAGCATCAGCCAGGCCTACCATCGCCTGCATGAGCTGGGTCATGCGCATTCTATCGAGGTCTGGCAGGGAGAAACGCTGGTTGGCGGCATGTACGGCGTCGCGATGGGCGAGCTTTTTTGCGGCGAGTCTATGTTCAGCCGCGCGGAGAATGCCTCTAAAACCGCGCTGTACGTCTTCTGTGAGGCGTTTAGCCGTGCGGGCGGCAAACTGATTGACTGCCAGGTGTTAAACAGCCATACCGCGTCTCTGGGCGCGATAGAGATACCTCGCCGCGACTACCTTGAATATCTCAATACGCTACGCATGCAGCCGCTGGAGGACAAATTCTGGGTTCCGGGGCAGCTCTTTTCACCTGAAGCGTAAATGTTTTCAGCACAATTTCCATCAGGATGATATAATTGCCGACGAGAGTCGCTTCTGCCTTTTGCCCCGCCGCCGTTTGGGAATCATTCGAGTCAGATAACGCCCACGTTTATCCTGCTATTTCCGGCCTGGTTCGCGCCCATCACACGCTGTTTTGGTGTGGTGAAAGGGTAATGCGCAAAAACGACTTTCGCCGATTAAGACGGACAATTCTTTACTTACATGATGAACTTCGGCATTATCTTGCCGGTTCAAATTACGGTAGTGATACCCCAGAGGATTAGATGGCCAAAGAAGACAATATTGAAATGCAGGGTACCGTTCTCGAAACGTTACCTAATACCATGTTCCGCGTAGAGTTAGAAAACGGTCACGTGGTTACTGCACACATCTCCGGTAAAATGCGCAAAAACTACATCCGCATCCTGACGGGCGACAAAGTGACTGTTGAGCTGACCCCGTACGACCTGAGCAAAGGCCGCATTGTCTTCCGTAGTCGCTAATCACCGCAGATAATGAGCGTCTGGCGCGAAGTTCGCCGAGCGCTATTTGCCGAATGTGATGCCCTGCTTATGCGGGGCATTTTTTTTGGCTTTCTTTCATCCGTATCATAAAACATAAGTGTCGGGTTTATGCGCCTTTCGCCAGTTATGGCTATCCCGCAACCCTTCAGCCGACTCTTCCGCCACCACGCGCAATTCATCGCTATCAGCCTCATGGCGTAGCTGGTGACCGACGTTCTTAACCCACAAAAATTGGTGGCCTTTATGCCCCGCCATCAGTTGGCCAGAAAATAAGGCACACGTCAGCAACATCACCGATAACGCTTTTGTCAACATCATCCCACCGTTCGGCTAAATCCTGTCGTTAGCATGCCGCGGCTTACGTCGGGTTATTATTCAACAGTTCAAATTTGCGAAAATGATCTGTCAACGTCGCCCGAGAAACGAGAGACAAAAAAAACCGAGCCACTATCAGCTCGGTTTTCGTTTTAATGCGAGTGCTCGCCGTTAATGCGCCGCTTCCGGTTTGTGCTTCTGGGCACTGTGGAAGCCGTAGGTCAGCGCATTTTTCTCTTTATCGAGCGCCACGGTCACCTGACCGCCGTCCACCAGCGAACCAAACAGCAGTTCGTTAGCCAGCGGTTTCTTCAGGTTATCCTGAATCACACGCGCCATTGGACGCGCGCCCATCGCCCGGTCGTAGCCTTTGTCGGCCAGCCAGTTGCGGGCTTCCTGGCTCACTTCCAGCGAGACGCCTTTCTGATCCAGTTGAACCTGCAGCTCGACAATGAACTTATCCACCACCTGATGGATCACGTCGGTAGACAGATGATCAAACCAGATAATGTTGTCCAGACGGTTACGGAACTCTGGCGTAAAGATCTTTTTGATCTCTTCCATCGCGTCGGTGCTGTTGTCCTGCTGGATAAGACCAATCGATTTACGCTCGGTTTCACGTACGCCGGCGTTGGTGGTCATCACCAGCACCACGTTACGGAAATCGGCTTTGCGGCCGTTGTTATCCGTCAGCGTGCCGTTGTCCATTACCTGCAGCAGCAGGTTAAAGACGTCCGGGTGCGCTTTTTCGATTTCGTCCAGCAGCAGTACCGCGTGCGGATGCTTAATCACCGCATCGGTCAGCAGGCCGCCCTGATCAAAACCAACGTATCCCGGAGGCGCGCCGATCAGGCGGCTCACCGTGTGGCGTTCCATATATTCGGACATATCGAAACGCAGCAGCTCAATGCCCATCGCCTTCGCCAGCTGGACGGTCACTTCCGTTTTACCTACCCCGGTCGGGCCAGCAAACAGGAAGGAGCCCACCGGGCGATGCTCGTGGCCGAGACCCGCACGGCTCATTTTAATCGCTTCCGTCAGCGCATCGATGGCGTTATCCTGACCAAATACCAGCATTTTCAGGCGATTGCCGAGCGTTTTCAGCGTATCGCGATCGCTCTGGGAGACGCTTTTCTCCGGGATACGCGCAATGCGCGCGACCACGGATTCAATGTCCGCCACGTTAATCGTTTTCTTACGCTTGCTCACCGGCATCAGGCGAGCGCGGGCGCCAGCCTCATCAATGACATCAATCGCTTTATCCGGCAGATGACGATCGTTGATGTATTTCACCGCCAGTTCCACCGCCGCGCGCACCGCTTTGGCGGTGTAGCGTACGTCATGGTGTGCTTCGTATTTCGGTTTCAGGCCGTTCAGAATCTGCACGGTCTCTTCTACCGACGGTTCGGTAATATCAATTTTCTGGAAACGACGCGCCAGCGCCCTGTCCTTCTCAAAGATATTGCTGAATTCCTGGTAGGTGGTCGAGCCCATCACCCGAATCTTGCCGCTGGAGAGCAGCGGTTTAATCAGGTTTGCCGCGTCCACCTGGCCCCCCGACGCGGCACCCGCACCGATAATGGTGTGGATTTCGTCGATGAACAGAATGCTGTTGGTATCCTGCTCTAACTGTTTGAGCAGCGCTTTAAAGCGTTTTTCGAAATCGCCGCGGTATTTGGTGCCCGCCAGCAGCGAGCCAATATCCAGCGAGTAGATAGTGCAGTCGGCCATGATTTCCGGCACGTCACCGCGCACAATGCGCCATGCCAGGCCTTCGGCAATCGCCGTTTTCCCGACGCCGGATTCCCCCACCAGCAGCGGGTTGTTTTTACGACGGCGGCACAGCACCTGAATGGCGCGCTCCAGCTCTTTGTCGCGACCGATCAGCGGGTCAATGCCCCCAACACGAGCAAGCTGATTAAGGTTGGTGGTGAAGTTTTCCATACGTTCCTCCCCGCCTGCTTGCTCTTCATTAGGTTGCTGATTTCCGGAATCGGAAGGCTGGCTTGGCTCGTCTTTACGCGTGCCGTGAGAGATAAAGTTCACCACGTCGAGACGGCTGACTTCATGTTTGCGCAGCAGATAGGCGGCCTGCGACTCCTGCTCGCTGAAAATCGCCACCAGGACGTTAGCGCCGGTCACTTCGCTACGCCCGGAAGACTGGACGTGGAAGACCGCGCGTTGCAGAACACGCTGGAAGCTGAGCGTCGGTTGTGTTTCGCGCTCTTCTTCACTGACCGGTAGAACCGGCGTGGTTTGTTCGATGAAGGCTTCGAGTTCCTGACGCAGCGCCACCAAATCAACCGAGCACGCTTCCAGCGCTTCACGGGCAGATGGATTGCTAAGCAGAGCCAGCAACAGATGCTCGACGGTCATAAACTCGTGACGGTGCTCGCGCGCTCTGGCGAAAGCCATGTTTAAACTGAGTTCCAGTTCTTGATTGAGCATAGGCACCTCCCCCAATTTTCATGCCTGTATCAGGCTTGTTCCAGCGTACACAGCAGCGGATGCTCGTTCTCCCTCGCGTACTGATTCACCATCGCAACTTTGGTTTCGGCGACTTCTGCCGTAAAAACACCACAAATTGCTTTACCCTGATAGTGAACCGTTAGCATCAACTGTGTTGCGCGTTCTACATCATAAGAAAAGAATTTTTGTAACACGTCAATAACAAACTCCATCGGAGTGTAATCATCATTGACCAATATCACTTTATACATTGACGGGGGTTTAAGCCCATCCTGAAGTTTATCTGCCGCAAGCTGGTCGAAGTCCAGCCAGTCTCTGGTCTTACTCATTGTCAGTCATCATCGTCGGTGTCATCAATTGCTGCTGACGAGGCTGCGTACACGTATGGCTCCGTATTATTGACAGGATTAATGACACATTTCCCCGGCCAGCACGTTACCTTTCGTTCTTGCACATACAGGCTCTCAATTTACTGTAGATCATAGATAACTATCACCTATAGCTGCCATTCGCGAACTCTGTCACATTCCCGTCAATAGCGTTAACTGCTTCAAATTTTGATGCATTTTACCCCTTTAGCCCTCCGCAAACGCTTGACGCACTGTGCGAAATATCTAAATTGTACTGGCGAGAGTTGGTGAGGTTTTGAACAACTCCTGACTCCACCACCGGTTCATTCCATCTACTTATAAACGTATAATAGAGTTACGAAGGATGTCGAAGTATGGAAATGGGTACTGTTAAGTGGTTCAACAATGCCAAAGGGTTCGGTTTCATTTGCCCGGAAGGCGGTGGCGAGGACATCTTCGCCCATTACTCCACCATCCAGATGGATGGGTACAGAACGTTAAAAGCCGGACAAGCCGTCCAGTTTGATGTCCACGAGGGGCCGAAAGGTAATCATGCTAGCCTGATTATCCCCGTGGAAGCAGAAACAGCCGCCTAGTTTACTGCCCCATTGTGTACATCCCGCCGTCAAAATGCCAGTCCTTCTGACTGGCATTTTTTCATTTATTTTTCGCCGTTATTCCCGCGCCAGTGCATCGACAGGGTCGAGCCGCGCCGCGTTCCTTGCCGGTAGCCAGCCAAAGAGCACACCGGTGAGGGTTGAGCAGATAAACGCCGTCAACAGCGCCAGCGGCGAAAAACCAATCTCCCAGCCCGGCAGCACCAGTTGGAGCAGCAGCGCAATCATCAACGACAGCGTGACACCCAGTGCGCCACCCACCAGGCACACCAGAATCGCCTCAATCAAAAACTGCTGCAGGACGTTACTGGCCCGCGCGCCGACCGCCATACGAATGCCGATTTCCCGCGTCCGTTCCGTCACCGACACCAGCATGATATTCATCACGCCAATACCGCCAACCACCAGCGAGATCACCGCCACCAGCGTTAAGAACAGCTGTAATGTATGTGTGGTGCGTTCTGCCGTTTTCAAGATGCTGTCCATATTCCAGACGAAGAAATCTTTCTTGCCGTGACGCAAACTGAGCAGTCGGGTCAACTGCTGTTCGGCGAGACTGCTGTCGTAGCCCTCTTTCACCCTCACGGTAATGGAGTTCAGCCACGCCTGACCCATCACCCGCCCGGACATCGTTGAATACGGTAACCAGACGCGCAGAATCTTGCTGCTGCCAAACATCGACTGTTTCTCATCCGCTACGCCAATCACCGTCGCCGGCGTATTACCCACCAGTATCACTTCCCCCACCACGCTGGCTTTATTAGGGAACAGCTGCCGACGCGTATTGCTGTCGAGCACCACCACCTGCGCGCGTTCTGCGGCCTGGACATCATTAAAGGTGTTGCCCTCGCTGAAGGTCATGCCATAAACGTTGAAGTAGTGCTGACCAATGCCCTGCACGCTGGCCGCAACGTCGATATTCCCAGCGCGGATGCGCAGATTCTTTGATACCGACGGCGTCACCGAGCTCACCCAAGACTGCTTTTCGATCGCCAGCAGATCGTCATACTTCAGCGATTGCTGGTACTGCGGATCGTCATCGCCGAAATCTTTCCCCGGATAGACATCGATAGTATTGGTGCCAATGGAACGGATATCCGCCAGCACCATCTGTTTGGCCGCATCGCCCACCACCACAATCGATACCACCGAGGCGATACCGATAATAATGCCGAGCATGGTCAGCAGCGTGCGCATTTTATTCGCCACCATGGCCAGCCAGGCCATCGACAGCGCTTCACGGAAACTATTGCTGAACTGCCCCCAGCCGGAAGCCGTCTGTATCACCGGCTGACGTGGGGCGACCGTCGTCTGTCGCGCCGGAGGGTTATGGACAATTTCACCGTCGCGAATCTCAATCACGCGCTCTGCTTGCGCGGCCACCTGCGGGTCGTGGGTGACGATAATAATCGTGTGCCCTTGCTCTTTAAGCTGATGGAGAATCGCCATCACCTCTTCACCAGAGCGACTGTCGAGCGCGCCGGTGGGTTCATCGGCAAGGATCACCTGGCCGCCGTTCATCAGCGCGCGGGCAATACTCACCCGCTGCTGCTGACCGCCGGAGAGCTGAGAAGGCGCATAATCGACGCGATCCGCCAGCCCCAGACGTTGCAACAGCTCCTTTGCCCGCGCCAGCCGCGCCTTGCGCTCCACGCCCGCGTACACCGCCGGCACTTCCACATTCTGCGCCGCCGTCAGGTGCGACAACAGGTGATAACGTTGAAAAATAAAGCCAAAGTGCTCGCGGCGCAGCGCGGCCAGCGCATCGCCGTCCAGCGTCGCCACATCGGTTCCCGCCACGCGGTAGGTGCCGCTGGTCGGCTTATCGAGGCAGCCGAGAATATTCATCAGCGTCGATTTCCCCGAACCAGAAGCCCCGACGATCGCCACCATCTCGCCGGCGTTAATTTGCAGTGAGATACCCTTGAGGACCTCAACGCTGCCGTCTCCCGACGGGTAGCTGCGGCGAATCTGGGTTAGCTCAAGCAGTGCGGTCATTTTTCCGCTCCGGCTTTACCTTCTCCAATGATCACCTCATCGCCCGCTTCAAGCCCTTTGGCAATCTCTACGTCGGTGTCGTTGCGCGCACCGATGACCACTTCACGCGTCTTGACTTCGCCGTTGCGCAGTAGACGCACGTTGTAACGATTATCCCCTACGCTATCGCCTAGCGCCGACAGCGGAATGGTCAACACATCGTTGACGCCACCGAGCTGGATATGCACCTGCGCGGTCATCTCCAGACGCAGCACACCGTTAGGGTTCGGCACTTCAAAACGGGCATAGTAGAAGATGGCATCGTTGACTTTTTCCGGCGTCGGCAGGATATCCTTCAGGGTGCCTTCGTAGCGGGTCAGCGGGTCGCCAAGTACGGTAAACCAGGCTTTCTGTCCCGGTTTGAGATGAATGACATCGGCTTCGGAAACCTGAGCTTTCACCAGCATGGTGCTGAGATCCGCCAGCGTCAGAATGTTGGGCGCCTGCTGAGCGGCTATTACCGTCTGCCCTTGTAGCGTGGTAATTTGCGTCACTTCGCCACGCATCGGCGCCACAATACGGGTGTAGTCAAGGTTGGTTTTGGCCGTATCGAGCGAGGCCTGATTGCGTTTAATCTGCGCATCAATGGTACCTATTTGCGCCTGTTTTACCGCCATATCGGTGGCGGCGGTATCCAGATCCTGGCGCGAAACGACCTGAGTTTTCGCCAGCTGTTGCTGGCGTGAGAAGGTGACGCTCGCCAGCTTCCATTCCGCTTCTGCCTGTTTGCGCTGCGCGCGAAGCTCCATCAGCGTCGCTTCCACTTCTTTAATCTGGTTCTGCGCCTGTTCAGGGTCAATCACCCCTAAAAGCTGATCTTTTACCACCTTATCGCCGATGTTCACTGACAGGGTTTTCAACTGCCCGCTCACCTGCGCGCCGACGTCAACTTTGCGCAGCGCGTCAAGCTTACCGGTGGCCAGCACGCTCTGCTCAAGCGAGCCTTTGCGCACAATGAGCGTCTGGTAATTGGGCAACGGTGCGTTGAGCATTTTCCAGACGGCAATGAGCGCCACGATAAGCACGGCAAGCATCAGCCAGTAGCGTTTTTTTAGTTTTCCCTTGATGATCATAAAATCCTGAAATCCCCGAAAATATCGACACAATGTGAAATCAAACTTCAATGCAAGCTAAACAAACCAAGAAAAGTCTGAGCAAACACCCCTGCCCCGCTAATTGATTCATCATGGTGATGTTAAAATCGCCATTCATATGTAATTCTGGATAGTAAACCATGTCACAGCTCAGCGAAAATTCATTCGAGTCTTCCCGCCACCCTTCCGCCCTCGGCCTCTTTTTTAGCCTGTTTAGCGGGCAATGGCGCCCCGGTGAATTCTGGAACAAGCGTAGCTTTCGTCGGAAGTTTATGCTGCGCTCTTTACTGATGCCACGTCTGAGCCGCGAATGGATGAACGAACTGTCCCAATGGTCCCATCTGGATACGCTGCTTACGCGCCAGCCGCGCCTGCCGGTGCGTCTGCATCGCCCGTATCTGGCGGTAAATTTTAGCCGTCACCAGGTGCTGGACGCGCTGCGTTATCACTATACGCTGCTGTCAGAGGCGATGTCCTCCGAAGAGTTAACCACCTACCTGAATACACAGGCCTTAACGCTGGCGCAGATTGAAGGGAAAAATGGTGACACCTTTACTCTTGAGCTGACCATGCAGATTAATCTGGATAAAGAAGGCGATAGCACTATTCTGATGCGCAACGCCGACGGCGATGTGCTGGCGGAGATGACCTTCACCCTGCTTGACTACCAGAACCAGCGCACGCTGTTTATTGGCGGCCTCCAGGGCGGCAAACGCGATTTGCCGCATGAAGCCATTCAGAATGCCACCAAATCCTGCCACGGTTTGTTCCCGAAACGCCTGGTCATGGAAGCTGTATGCCGCTTTGCTGAACGCCTGCACGTGGATCAGATCCTGGCCGTCAGTAACGATGTGCACATTTTCCGCGGCGAACGCTACCAGGATAAGAATAAAAAGATTCTTTCCGATTACGACACGTTTTGGGAAGCGGTGGGCGGCGAGCGCGACAACGAGGGCTACTACCATATTCCGGTCGCTATCGCCCGCAAGGATATTGCTGAAATCGCAAGTAAAAAGCGTGCGGAATATCGCCGTCGCTATGAACTGATGGATGCAATTCAAAGCCAAATGTCGGGCTTATTCCATCAGCCTTAATGTAAATTTCTGCGCGCTGAATCATCAGCGCGTATAAAACAGCTAAAAATGAGCATCACCAAACTTAAACCATTCATAAACAAAATGTAATCTTCACATTCTTTGCATTTGTTGAAATTACGTTGAAGGTTCCGTTGATTAAATAGGCAAAACCTCCTTAACGAGATTTTTCCTATGTCGAGCCTTGTCGATTTTTCCGCGTCCGCGCATCCACAACCTGAATCCAGCTGGCACCTTTTTCGACTACTGTCGACCGGCACGCTTGCGCCCGGCCGTGCGTGGAAAAACCCGGCGTACCGGCGTAAATTCCTGCTGCGCTCGCTGAGCACACCGCGAATGACCGGTAAACTGCTTGGCAGTCTGGCGAAACAACCGCAGCTGATGCAAATTCTGAACGTACAGCCCGGCCTGCCGTGCCGACTGCATCGGCCGTGGCTGTGTACGCACCTGAGCCACCAGCAAACCATTGATGCGCTGTGCTGGCACTACCAGCAGCTGCTGGCCAGACTGCCGGAAAACGTCGCCAATCATTATCTTTCCCCACGCGGCGCGCTGCTGACCACGCTTAGTGGTAAAGACGGACAGCAATACAGCATTCGTCTGTGCGCAGATGCAATGCTGGATAAAGAAGGCGAAGCGACGATTGTTTTCCAGGACGAGAACGACACCGTGCTGGCGGAACTGACGTTTACGCTGTGCCAGTACAACGGGGTAGACACGTTCTTTGTCGGCGGCCTGCAAGGGGCGAAAGCGGACGTGCCGCACCAGCTGATTCAAGCCGCCACCAAAGCCTGCCACGGCTTATTCCCGAAACGTCTGGTGGTGGATGCGCTGTTAACCCTGGGGTCACTGCTGTCCGTTGCACACGTGCGTGCCGTCAGCAACGAAACGCACATTTATCGCAGCCTGCGCTACCGCCATAAAAAACGCGGCAAGCTGCATGCCGACTACAACAGTTTCTGGGCGTCGTTGGGAGCACAGGCCGACGAGGAAGGTGATTACGTTTTACCGCTGACGCTGGCGCGTAAAACGATGGAAGAGATTGCCAGCAAGAAGCGCGCGGAGTACCGCCGTCGCTATGCGCTGCTGGACGAGCTCCAGCAGCAAATTACCGAAACAGTCCAGCGTTAATCCGCTTTCCCGCGCGCCAGCCAGACGACGCGGGAAAACATTTTCTTCAGCAAGGGCGGAACGGCTTCAATACCGCGCCGCCCGGCTTCCATCGCCACTTCAATCGCCAGATCGGGTTTCGATGAACGATGAATCGCTTTGGTGATCACCCGGCGCATATTCATCGGGATGTTTTCCGGCAATTGCGCCACGCGGTGATAAACGCTGGAAAAACCCTGCCGGTACATAAAGTGTTCCATATCCGGCGCGGGCAACGTCGTCAGGTGATGATGTTCGGCTTCACGATCGTTGTTGAGCAGGCTGCGCACCGTGGCCGCATATTTTTTTCCTGCCTCATCCCCATCGACCAGCACGTGCCACTCTATCCCCATTCGACGAGCGAATTTAATCAACGGTTTGAGTCCGGACTGGGCAAACTCAATCACTTTGACCCCTTCAGCATCGAAATGGTGCCCGCACTGGCGCGCCAGCTCGTTAATCACCCAGGTTTCGGTTTCACCTTCCACCAGCAGCCAGCAGCGCGCAAACAGCGATGAGGCGCGATTAAAACGAATGTGGAACGAAATACGGCGACTGTCTTCGGCGTTCATTCCCTCCGGCCCCAGCCGCCATGCCGATACGCGGGAGGACTCACGGACCAGACGGCAAACATTCTGCATTGGCGTGAGCGACAACAGCTCACCGGAGTTGGTGGTCGCCACACGCTGTAATGGCAGCAAGTTGAGCAGATTCCAGGCCACCGACAGCATAATCGGATGCAGCCGCGTTTCCGGGTCCTCCACGAGCAGCAGCGGACGCGCGTCTCTATCGAGTTTGACCGTCCCCTTCGCCTGCAGCAGCGTCGCGAACATGCCCAGCAGGATCACCCGGTGATTGCGCGCGCCGGGCTTGTCGATCATACGGTTAATCAAATCCAGATAGCGCCAACTGCGCTGCTCGTCGTGCGAACGACGGCGCATCAAGCGTTGAATCGCCGGGCCAGAGCCCTGCTCAGAGAAGTAGTGCTCCAGCAGTTGTCCCATCGCCGCCAGCCCCTGGCGTATCTGACCATCGCTGAGATTCTGCGGGCTCGTCACCAGCTCGCGGGAAAGGTAATCGAGCTGGCGCGCGGTGATTTCAACGTCAGGCACATCCGGCACGGTGCCGCTGCGGATGCGGCGCATAAAACGGGCATCACGCAGGCGTAGTACGGGCATCAGGCGAATCAACTCGCGCGCCTGGCCGTCAATATCGTCAATGTCCAACGCCTGACCGTCGCTGTCGATAAAGCTACGGAGCGTCAGCACGCTACCGTCGGCGGCCAATTCACCCTCCAGGCGGTAGAAAATACGTCGAAAACCGTCGTCGCACAGCGTCCAGCAGTCGGAGAGCCCACGGTAGCGTCGGCCCCGGTAGCGGCCGGGTTCGTTTTCGCGAAAAGTCAGTATGATGTGCAGATGGTGCTCACGCCCCTGCACATCGCCGGGCGGAAACCAGAAATCGTTATAGACAAAGTGATACAGCTCATCGTGCGGTGAAAGCAGCAGCGTCAGCGCGTCCAGCAGACTCGATTTACCCCACGCGTTTTCGCCGATTAAGACGTTATTCTCCTCCAGCATCAACGATAATCGATTAATGCCGCGAAACCCTGCAATTTCGGTGCGCTCAAGAAGCATAACCCCTCCGTAACACGATAGCTGCCATCCCTTCGTTATCGGCAGTATAGCGGCATGCGTCGCACTTGACACCAGACTGGCACGCCGCTTGCGTACGGAGTGATGCTTTATTAACCGCTGAAAGTAATAAAGTGCGTTCTCTATCACCTTCCACGATTATTCCGAAAATAATGCACTACACTCTACTTCAAAGAATAAATTGCTCAAGGAATAACACCACATTGTTTTGTATCAAAGTTCGGCTATTTATTTAACTGGTGAGGGATGACGTTCGTTTTTAAAATAATGAGGACTATGCCTGCCACCCATTTTGGTAGGGATATATTCAGTCGTCACCCTTTATGACGATAATAATTTTTAATTCGAGGTGGTTATGTTTAGAAAATTGGCTGCAGAGTGCTTTGGCACCTTCTGGCTGGTATTTGGTGGTTGCGGTAGCGCCGTTCTGGCTGCAGCATTCCCGGAATTAGGGATTGGCTTTGCGGGCGTTGCGCTGGCGTTCGGTTTAACCGTTCTCACCATGGCATTTGCCGTTGGCCATATCTCTGGCGGCCATTTTAACCCGGCAGTGACCCTGGGCCTGTGGGCCGGCGGTCGTTTCCCGGCCAAAGAAGTGATTGGCTATATTGTCGCGCAGGTTGTCGGCGGGATTATCGCCGCTGCCGTATTGTATTTAATCGCCAGCGGTAAAGCGGGCTTTGACGCGGCAGCCAGCGGCTTCGCCTCCAACGGTTACGGCGAACATTCACCGGGCGGCTACTCAATGCTTTCCGCTATCGTGATTGAAATCGTACTGACCTGCGGCTTCCTGCTGGTGATCCACGGCGCAACCGACAAAAATGCCCCGGCAGGCTTCGCACCAATCGCCATCGGCCTGGCGCTGACCCTGATTCACCTCATCAGCATTCCGGTAACTAACACCTCCGTTAACCCGGCGCGTAGTACCGCGGTCGCTATTTTCCAGGGCGGCTGGGCGCTTGACCAGCTGTGGTTGTTCTGGGTGATGCCGATCATCGGCGGTATCCTGGGCGGCGTGATTTATCGCACCCTGCTGGAAAAGAAATAAGCCTTCTGTAAACCGGGCATGGCGTGAATGCGCCAACCCGGCAAAGAAAGACCCGGTAAAGCCGGGTCTTTCTTTTTTCGCAGCTTTACTCGGTATGCGGTTTTCGGTAGTGTCTGTGCGCGATTTAAATACTACAAGGAAGCGTGTTCGTTATGTTATCGGGACTGCTCATCATTCTGGTGCCGTTGGTTATCGGCTATCTGATTCCCCTTACCCACCGCGGTGCGCTGCAGCTGATCAATCGCCTGCTCAGTTGGATTGTTTATCTGATTCTCTTCTTTATGGGGATCAGCCTGGCATTTCTGGATAATCTGGCAGCGAATCTATTATCTATCTTCCACTATTCTGCTATTAGCATTGTGGTTATTTTACTTTGCAATATTGCGGCACTGCTGTGGCTGGAAAAAGTGTTGCCGTGGGGACATCCTCATCATCAGGAAAAATTACCCTCACGCCTCGCGATGGCGCTGGAATCATTAAAGCTGTGCTTTGTGGTTATTGCCGGTTTTGTTCTCGGACTCAGCGGGCTTTCCTTTTTACAGCACGCCACCGATGCCAGCGAATATACGCTCATTTTCTTGCTGTTCCTGGTCGGTATTCAGCTGAGAAACAGCGGCATGACCCTGCGACAAATTATTCTCAACCGCCGCGGCATGGTGATTGCGTTAGTCGTGGTGGCCAGTTCGATGGTTGCCGGCGTCATCAATGCGTTTCTGCTTGGTTTGCCCATTAAAACCGGTCTGGCGATGGCCTCCGGATTTGGCTGGTACTCGCTGTCAGGTATTCTGCTGACCGACGCCTACGGCCCGGTAATCGGTAGCGCCACCTTCTTTAATGACCTGGCGCGCGAGCTACTGGCCATTATGCTCATTCCCGGCCTGGTACGCCGCAGCCGCTCCACCGCGCTTGGCCTGTGCGGCGCCACCTCAATGGACTTCACCCTACCGGTACTCCAGCGTTCTGGCGGCGTGGAAATGGTCCCTCCCGCTATCGTCCACGGCTTTATTCTTAGCCTGCTCGTACCGCTGATGATGGCCTTCTTCACCGCCTGATACCTCCATGGCGGTAGCCTTCGCTGCCGCCAAAATTGCGCTAAATCAACCTCCCTTTAAGTTGCACTAAAAATGCCTTTTCAAGGCTGAGTCTCAGGCTTACCCTTAAACATGTATATTAAATATAACTTTAAAAAGGTGTGACCCATGTTTTGTGTGCAATGTGAACAAACCATCCGTACTCCGGCAGGGAACGGCTGCTCTTACGCTCAGGGTATGTGTGGTAAGACGGCTGAAACGTCCGATCTGCAGGATCTGCTGATTGCGTCTTTGCAAGGTCTGTCCGCATGGGCGGTGAAGGCGCGTGAATACGGCATCATCAACCACGACGTTGATAACTTCGCCCCGCGCGCGTTCTTCTCCACTCTGACCAACGTTAACTTCGACTCTCCGCGTATCGTGGGCTACGCCCGTGAAGCGATTGCCCTGCGTGAAGCGCTGAAAGCGCAGTGCCTGACCAAAGACGCTAACGCCACCGTCGATAACCCGATGGCTGACCTGCAACTGGTCAGTGACGATCTGGGCGATCTGCAAAAACAGGCGGCGGAATTTACCCCGAACAAAGACAAAGCCACCATCGGTGAGAACATTCTCGGTCTGCGCCTGCTGTGTCTGTACGGCTTGAAAGGCGCGGCAGCTTACATGGAACATGCCCACGTTCTCGGCCAGTACGACAACGACATCTATGCTCAGTACCACAAAATCATGGCGTGGCTGGGCACCTGGCCTACCGATATGAACGCTCTGCTGGAGTGCTCTATGGAAATCGGCCAGATGAACTTCAAAGTGATGAGCATTCTGGACGCTGGTGAAACCACCAAATACGGCCACCCGACCCCGACTCAGGTCAACGTGAAAGCCACTGAAGGTAAGTGCATCCTGATCTCCGGTCACGACCTGAAAGATCTCTACAACCTGCTGGAACAAACCGAAGGCACCGGCGTTAACGTCTATACCCACGGTGAAATGCTGCCAGCGCACGGCTACCCGGAACTGCGTAAGTTCAAACACCTGATCGGTAACTACGGCAGCGGCTGGCAGAATCAGCAGGTTGAATTCGCCCGCTTCCCAGGACCGATCGTGATGACCTCTAACTGCATCATCGACCCAACCGTTGGCGCCTACGACGACCGTATCTGGACCCGTAGCATCGTCGGCTGGCCGGGCGTGAGCCACCTGGAAGGCGATGACTTCGGTCCAGTTATCGCCCAGGCCCAGCAAATGGCGGGCTTCCCGTACAGCGAAATTCCGCACCTGATCACCGTAGGTTTCGGTCGTCAGACCCTACTGGGCGCAGCTGATACCCTGATTGACCTGGTGAGCCGTGAAAAACTGCGTCACATCTTCCTGGTGGGCGGCTGCGACGGCGCGCGCGGCGAACGTAACTACTTCACCGACTTCGCCACCAGCGTGCCGGACGACTGCCTGATCCTGACTCTGGCCTGCGGTAAATACCGTTTCAACAAACTGGAGTTCGGCGATATCGAAGGCCTGCCGCGTCTGGTGGATGCCGGTCAGTGTAACGATGCATACTCTGCCATCATCCTGGCGGTCACTCTGGCAGAGAAACTGGGCTGTGGCGTCAACGATCTGCCGCTGTCGCTGGTGCTCTCCTGGTTCGAACAGAAAGCGATCGTGATTCTGCTGACCCTGCTGTCGCTCGGCGTGAAAAACATCGTTACTGGCCCGACGGCGCCAGGCTTCTTCACGCCGGACCTGCTGGCTGTGCTCAACGAGAAATTTGGTCTGCGTTCCGTGACCACCGTTGAAGAAGATATGAAGCAGCTGTTGAGCGCGTAAGGAGTTAAGCATGACAATGCCAACAAGTCAGTGCCCATGGCGGATGCAGGTTCACCACATCCATCAGGAAACGCCGGATGTATGGACCATTTCGTTGCTGTGCCACGACTATTATCCGTACCGCGCCGGGCAGTACGCACTGGTCAGCGTGCGCAACTCAGCGGAGACCCTGCGTGCTTACACCATTTCCTCTACGCCGGGAGTCAGCGAGTACATCACGCTGACCGTTCGCCGCATTGACGATGGCGCAGGTTCACAGTGGCTGACCCGTGACGTGAAACGCGGCGATTATATCTGGCTGTCCGATGCCATGGGCGATTTCATCTGCGAAGACAAAGCGAATGACAAATTCCTGATGCTGGCGGCTGGCTGTGGCGTGACGCCAATCATGTCTATGCGTCGCTGGTTGGCGAAGTACCGTCCGCAGGCCGATGTGCAGGTGATCTTTAACGTCCGTTCGCCGGAAGATGTGATCTTCGCCGACGAATGGCGTCAGTATCCGGTCACCCTGGTGGCGGAAAACAACGCCACCCACGGTTTTGTCTCCGGTCGTCTGAGCACCGAGTTGCTGAAAAGCGTACCGGATCTGGCGTCTCGCACCGTGATGACCTGTGGCCCGGCACCGTATATGGAGCTTGTCGAAAAAGAAGTGAAAGCGCTGGGCGTGACCCGCTTCTTTAAAGAGAAGTTCTTCACCCCGGTTGCCGACGCAGCCACCAGCGGCCTGAAGTTCACCAAACTACAGCCAGCGAAAGAGTTCTACTCTCCGGTTGGTACCACCTTGCTGGACGCGCTGGAAAGCAACAAGGTGCCAGTAGTGGCGGCCTGCCGTGCAGGCGTATGCGGCTGCTGCAAAACCAAGGTGGTTTCCGGTGACTATACGGTCACCAGCACTATGACGTTAAGCGATGCGGAAATTGCCGACGGGTACGTGCTGGCGTGTTCCTGCCATCCGCAGGGCGACCTGGTACTGGCGTAATTCACCCATTAGGGCAAAAGGCTACCCCGCATAACGGGTGGCCTTTTTTAATGGGCATGCATAAAGATAAACAGCTGCCGATTGTCACCACGTATTGTTTTTATCATCAATCCATATCCTCGCAAAATCTGGCCAACACTGCGGATGGCAATGAATCCCCTTCACTGATTTTGGATACCGCAACGTGTACTGCTTTTGATACAGAGGAACGATCAAATGATGGCGAATAGCATGGCGCTGAAGCGCAATAAGGAGCCGTTTATGACGTTCCGGTTCTCGGTGTACCGACCTGTCCAGTAACCTTATCACGCGTTTTTGACTCTCTTTTGGCCAGAACACCTTTACCATGCTGCTTCTGCGCCAGCGTTCCTCAAAGGTAAATGCTGCTTGCTGGACAGAACTTAAGTAGCCCAGGGCAATATCCATGCTTTCCCAGACCGCCCCGCTTGCCGGCCAGTGGGTATTATGAATGGCCCGTGTCGTTAACCGACATCCGACACGCAGCAAATATCGGGCAAACATTTTGACGAAAATTTCCGTATCCGGCGTACTGAAATAGGCCATGGAAAGCAGCGGAGGGAGCTCGGACATGTCCATTTCCTTTCCAGACATCGTCAGCCAACTCTCAACGGGCAGCAGATCAGACTGCTTCTTCATCATGCTGCTCGCCAGAGTTTTCGCGATTTCTGTCAGCGTGATGCGCTGCTGACGAGAGAGAATACTCGCGCTGCTATTGTTAAATGCCAGGAAGGAAAACGTATCGCTACAGGTCAAGGTTTCTGTCCTCTCCTGCCGCTCCGTAGAGCGCTCGGTCTCAAGTTGAACCACGCCCCAATCCTTTACTTTCCGCAAACGCGTTTCAAGCGTAATCGCACGCGCTAGCGGCATTTCACCGTACCAGCCGGGAAAGCGGACAAGTGAGATACCGTCATCAGTATGTTTAGCGATCAAAAACGGGCCGATGCCAACAGTGGGAAAAACCGGATGCGGTATTGCAACAACCGGATTCGCCAAACGATGCAGTAACATCTCATCAGGTTGCGTCAGATGGAACTCAATACATTGCTGGTCAGCGGTAATATTCTGAACATAAGGTAACGCTTCTGTTCCTGCAAAAGCGCGCAATGTGCGCGCGCAATCAACAACACTGAACGGATCGTTATTATGCCAGACCAGCCCCTGTCGAAGATAAAAGCGCCAGCACGTTCTATCGGT
Source organism: Kluyvera sp. (assembly GCF_965301105.1). Classification (NCBI taxonomy): domain Bacteria; kingdom Pseudomonadati; phylum Pseudomonadota; class Gammaproteobacteria; order Enterobacterales; family Enterobacteriaceae; genus Kluyvera; species Kluyvera sp. Next base: position 48,203 of record NZ_CBDKZX010000013.1, on the reverse strand, counting down.
AGAAACCTCTACATGGTGGGCAAGAGCCAATTCTGGCTGCGTATTACCGTCAAGATACCTCGCCAATCCCACATGAACCATCCTGATTAAATGCCGGGTGAGATGCTGTGCCGATAATTTAGGAACGATCGCAGAAATCGGACGATAGTAAGGAAAGATGAAATGATACCCGCCAGACGCGGGTATCATCGATAGGGGGGTCACTGAGGAGTTAACAGGAGCATCAATACCTTCCTGAAGGTGCTGGATGTCATGTCGGCACTGTATAAGACTTTGCTTCCCCCGCCCAGGCAGGGAAGCCCAGCTAATCCAGCCAATTTGTTGCATCTCTTTTAATAGCGTACGAGCATAACGCGGCGAGCAAGCGAGGGTATCAGCAACATCCTGTAACTGTACTTCACGCCGCTGGTTTTGATAGCGGTTCAACAGTCTTTTATATTGTCGTGCCAGCCGGAGTAATCTCGCGTCTGGCGCTATATTGTTAGACTGCTGGATCATTTCTCACCACCATTTTTTACCGGGAAGTCTCTTTAAAACTAGCGCGATTCTAATACCATACAATAAATCGCATTTAACTTATTATAGTTGCAGGCTGGTCATCTATATTACAAATAAGCCGTTGACAAATCAAAACCAAAGCAAACAAAAAACACCAAAAATCTCAACATTGCAAAATTTAACACCAACAAACAAACAAAAAACAGAATAAAAAACCGGATATCAGTGTCCGATTTAACACATAAAACTAAAAACAAAATGCCAGATAAATTTTCATCAATCATTTCAATTAGTTACATGAATTACCTGACAGTTGTTAAAAACAGAATAAAATCGTAATATATCCCCAATCCGATTCCCACGGGCCAGAAAATAAAACTTAAACCATCAAAAATGGGGTACGATTTATCGTGATTTAAGGTTTTTTATTACCTCACTGCAATATCTCAACAAAGACCTAAATTGCAATAATTAAACCTGCACTTGAATTTTAAAAGCATAGTAATTCTTATTATATGATGCAACAAAGAAATATTTTTATATCGTATCTTGTATTGATTATTTCATCCATCTCACTGTTATGTGTCTTTCAGTTAAATAACAGGGAAAACATTAGAGTAAGCAATGTTTTAAAAACCGTCTCGTTTCGGCATTTGATGTTACAAAAAACGCTCTCAGATCAACTTCAGGCAATGTGCCCTGAGGCGGACATTAACCGTAAAGATCTTCATCGTGAGATACAGAAAGAAAAACCAATTGAGTGGAAAAACACAACGACACAACCGATGTCAGAAGTACAATCCGGAGAAAACAATAATCATTGCCAAAAAATAAAAAGGATAAACATTAAACTTAATGAGGTGAGTAAAAAGGAACAACAGGAAGTAAAGTCAGTAATACATAACCTGTCTATACTGAGTTACCTCAATCCTATATTACTACTCATTATACCTCTGTCTTTTGCTATTTGGCGCACGGGAGGTTATATACGTTTAGTTCGCGAACGTAAAAACCTTTATATCGATTCTCTCACCGGAGCTTATAACCGACATTATCTTTATGAAGAGACAAAAAACAACAAACCAAGCCATCTCATCATGCTTGACCTGGATAATTTCAAGCAAATTAATGATAACTATGGCCATCTAATTGGCGATCGAATTTTGGTGGCCTTTAGTAGACTTTTGCGACATTCGTTACGTAGTACAGATCGTATCGTTCGTTTCGGTGGAGATGAATTCATCATTATGCTCTACGACTTCAAACCTGAAGATGCAGAACAATTGATTAAGCGATTACGATTTATGTCGCGTCAATATATAAAGGTTGATGAGCACAATATAATATTGCTACCAGAATTCTCTGTCGGGTTAGCTGAGTATTCAGGGACGCTTGAAGAAACGATTAGCAGAGCCGATGCTTTTGTTTATCAGGAAAAATCTGTTCATCAACATAATACATAATTTGGTTTAGTGCGCTTCTCTTTGCCTTATGTACTTGCTATTCACGAACTGAAACTATTGGTTTATTTTCATGATTGGAGAAAACATGCAAACAATTTCAAAGAGAATAATTGTAGCAGTACTTCTTTTCGTCTCCGCTGATGCTATGGCGGCCGAAAAGGTAGCTGTGATCAAAGAAACGGCACACGCCTGCAAAATGTTGCGTTCATCATGCCAGATCATCTCTTCCGGGGATGAAATATATGAAGGAGATGTGATTCAAACAGGAAAAGATGGCTACGCCGGATTAAGTTTTAACGATGGTACAACTGTCGCGTTAGATTCCGATAGCAAATTCCAGATCAATAAATATGACTACACGCCGTTAAAGCATAGCTACTCTTTTGACGTTTTATTAAGTCGCGGAGCCGCATTATATTCATCGGGAGGATTAGGAAAACTAGATCCTTCAGCCGTGAAATTTAAAACGCCAACAACAGTTATTGCTGTTCGGGGCACACGATTTCTTGTTTCGACCGATTGAGGCCTATTCCGCGTGAGAAAGAAAATTATATTATCTGCATTATTATTATTGGCCGGTTGTACGAGCACCAAAGTAACGTTGCTTCCCGATGCCACCGGGCATGTCGGGCGTGTCATTGTAAAAAATAATGATAATCAACCCGTCACATTAGACAATTCGGGGCAAACCCTTATCGATGGTCTTTTGGGAGAACATGAAGGCCAGTTATCTCCTGCTGATGCCCGCCAGCAGCGTCCTGCACTGTTTAAAGCAGAACCGGCGCCACTTGCCAGTGAAACGGTCTGGTTTCCTAATGATTCAGTTGAACCATTATCGACGACAAGCAACCTCATTCGACGCGTCAGAAAAGATTGCCTGCAGCGTAAACCTTGCCAGATAACCATCATCGGCCATACCGATGGCATTGGTAATAACCAATATAATATGCAGCTTTCCCTGCGCCGGGCACAAGTTATCTATGACATGTTATTACATAGGGGATTCCCTCAATCCGCTATGGATATTCGCTATCATGGCCCCTTTGATCCGCTGATTAAAACGCCATCAGGCCGCTCACAGCCTAAAAACAGGCGAGTAGAAATCATGGTGCACTAATATGCCTCTCACAAGTACGAAAAAAAAACGCCGGACCCATGGCGTCATTGGCCTCACCTTTATGGTTATCTGGCTCATTTTTATCGCCACATCCAATCATATCTTTATCTCACTTGAGGATCATCTACAGGAGATATTTAATATTCTTACTCCATACAAGCCGAAAGCCCCTGCCGTGGCGATTGTGGATATTGATGATTTAAGCTTACAGAAAGTTGGCCAATGGCCCTGGCCGCGTTATGTTCTTGGCAATTTGATCAAAGCCACCAGGCAGGAAAAGAGCCAGGTTATTGGCATGGACATTCTTCTTTTAGAACCCGATAGAACGTCACTGAATTATATTCAGCAACGTTATAAAATGGAGTTTGATATGGATATGTTTGTTGTCGGCGTGCCCGAGGGTATGCGCGACAACGATCATTATCTGGCGAGTGTTTTGCGGGATGAAGCCCCTATCGTTGGGGCGACACAACTTATTCTGAGTCGTGCTCGTGATACTCACACTCTTAAACACATTTTTAACACCAGCTTGAACTTACCCTATGCTGAAATGATATTAAAAAATACACCCGAAATCAGATCATCGCTTACACGAGCTGGTTTTGTTAACTTTATCAATGAAGGTGATGGTGTCCTACGTAATATTCCAATGATAATTAACAGCGACGAAGGTAATATCCCATCATTTACTCTTGCCATGTTAATGGAAAAAGAGGGAGTCGACCACTTTTCAATTGAGAAAACCGTCTGGGGACGGGAAATTAATGTCGGTCAATATCATATCCCGGTAGACAATGAAGGTAAGGCCTGGATAAACACAAAGCTAGGTGAAAGTCAGTTCGTTAGCATATCATCCTCAATGATACTCTCCGGACAATCAGATAAAATATCAGCGCCACTCGTTTTGATTGGCTCCTCTTCTGCAGCGCTCCATGACAAAGTCATCATGCCCGCTCACCATGCGATTGCTGGTGTTGGCGCGCATGCGACGATGCTGAACAATATCATGAACAATAACGTCGTGATACATCCATCATGGCTTAAAATATGGAATGTCATCACCTGCATTAGCTTATTGTCAGTAATTAATATACTCTATTTTTTATCGAGCAATTTTACTCGTCGCATTATTATTATTACATCTTTAGTTATCCTGTTAAATGCCGCCATGTTTTGCGCATTTTATTTCTATAACGTTTGGTTACCGGTTATCTATGCAGTTATAGGGGCATTCATTCTGATCATACTACATGAACTTGTAGAATATTTGATATTACGAAAAAATATGAATATATGGAAAGAAGACCTCGAGAATTCAAATCATGCTCTGCTGCATGCGATGGCCGCCGTATGTGATTCCAGAGATCCGGAGACAGGAGGACATACCAGCCGCACCCAGTTCTACGTGAAACGCCTTGCTGAGGTTCTGGAAAAGTATCATCCAGAAGCACAGCATCCTTTTTTTATCGATTCATTATTCCATGCGGCACCTCTGCATGACGTCGGCAAAGTGGCCATTCCTGACTCAATTTTACTGAAACCCGGTGCCCTTACCGACGAAGAGTTTGACGTGATTAAAACGCACACCACCATCGGTCGGCGGCTGCTAGCCGATGCCGCAGATAAACTGCGAGCACCCAGTGAGTTTCTCCACTGCGCCATTGATATGGCGGGCAGCCATCATGAACGCTGGGACGGCAAAGGCTATCCCGACCGCCTGTCAGGCACCAATATCCCCTTTTGCGCCCGTGTGATGGCCGTTGCGGACGTTTATGACGCATTAACCAGTAAGCGTGTGTATAAAAAAAGCATGTCCCATAGTAAAGCCCTCGACATCATTATTAGTGGGGCAGGAACACAGTTTGATCCCTCGGTGGTAAACGCATTTCTCGAATGTGAACAAGACATTAAGGAAATTTGTTCCCAATTTAATACCGCGCAGGGACATTCACGCTAAGCCTTGACTCCATCACCTCGCTTTAAGGATTAATTTTCATTATGTTTAATGAAACACTAAACATTATTAAAAACACAGTAATTATTGTTTTGTTTATTCACTCTCAGGCGGTCTATGCTATTAACAACCCATTAAAACATTTAGCGCTCAACTGCCAAAAGAGAGGGTACATTGAGGTCATTTTTCATCTATACGGTCATGTTCAGGAAAAAATGGGGAGATAATTTTGAAGTGGGCACCAGGCAAAATAATACAGAGGGCTATGAGATAGCCTCGTTTACCAATGGTGATATTCTGTTCCATAACTTGCGCAGTAATACATTTACCTACCATTATTTTGATAATAGCTCGATATTATATTCTTGCGAAACGATTTATCAATCCGCTACACACCCAGTCAATCTTATAAATATCGATTAAAACAGTTATCGACAGGCTGGCCGGGTTCAACATCAGCGGGCTGTCAATCGCCTGTGATCCGGTCTTTTCCAGCGAAACGATGAGTCTCATCTAAACTTATCACTGGGCACACCGTTCAACTGACAGGTGTGTAAACAGCGTGGAATGAATATCGCCAAAATCAATTTATTGACCACAATAACTTTTGCAAGGCTACTCAAGCTCCCCGTCCCGTCTGCGAACGATTAACAAGGATCTGTCATGAAAAAAGTGGCCATCGTCGGCGTCGGCCCTACCGGTATATATACTTTCCACGCCCTGGTTGAGCGGGGAGAGCCACTCTCCGTCTTGCTCTACGAGCAGGCTGAGCACGCAGGCGTTGGTATGCCGTATAGCGGCGAAAATAACACGGAATCAATGCTGGCAAACATCGCCAGCATTGAGATCCCGCCCATTTACATCACCTATCTGACATGGTTACAAAACCAAAGTGATGAATACCTGGCGCAATTTAATATCGAACGTATGACGCTGCATGAGCGCCAGTTTTTACCACGCGTGATCCTTGGCGACTATTATCGCGATCGCCTTTTTGCCATCGCCGACAAAGCGCAATCTTCAGGCTTCGACATTACCCTTAACGAATCAAGTCAAGTCACCGACCTGAGGGCAAATCCGCACGGGGTTTCTCTGTGGATCAACCACGCGGAACGTCCGGTCGACGTTGATTTTGCCGTCATAGCCACGGGCCATCAGTGGCCTGAGGATGATGACTCTCCTCGCGATTTTTTCCCCAGCCCGTGGTCCGGCCTGATGGAAGCCAAAATTGACGCCTGCCGCGTGGGGATTCTGGGCACCTCATTAAGCGCGATTGATGCTGCGGTTGCTGTCGTCAGCCAGCATGGTTTCTTCACCACCGATAGGGACAATGTGCCGCAGTTTATACTTAACCCCGGCAGCCAAAACCTGAAAATCTCTCTAATGTCGCGCACCGGGGTACTACCGGAAGCCGATTTTTACTGCCCTCTTCCCTATGAACCCCTCAATATTGCCACCGAAGAGGCGATTGAGCATGTCATAGCATCGGGCGCTGATGGGCTATTAGATCGCATCTTTCAGCTCATTGTGAAGCAGCTACAGGACTCCGCACCAAACTGGAGTCAGCAGATTGGCCTGGAAAATCTCACCGCCGATACCTTTTCCACCGCCTACTTTGCCGACAGAATACGCCATGACCCTTTTGACTGGGCAAAGCTCAATCTGCTGGAAGTCGAACGTAACAAGCAACAGCAGCACACCGTGGCGTGGCGCTACACCCTGCTACGTCTGCATGAGATCATCGAAGAGCTTGTGCCTCATCTGGACGAGCGTGACAGGGAACGCTTCAAGCGCGGGCTGGCGCGCGTGTTTATCGATAACTATGCAGCAATTCCGTCTGAGTCGATTCGTCGTCTGCTGGCCCTTCACGACGCCGGGCTAATCGCAATACTGGCGCTGGGCGCGGATTATGAACGACAGAACGAAGGCGACACGACGGTTATTTACCACAATAATCAACGCAGCGAATTTGATGTCTTCATCGATGCAAGAGGACAAAAACCGTTAAAGAGCAAAGATATTCCCTTCCCGACACTACGCACTCAACTGCTGGCCTGCGGTGATGATATTCCGGATATCGGTGACGATTACACACTGCTGGCACCGGATAACGCCCGTGGGCGGATAGCTTTTGGCGGCCTGCCGTGGTTAATGCACGATCGTCCTTTTATTCAGGGACTGGTGGCCAGCGCCGAGATTGGCGCAGCGATGAGCAACGCGTTAATTCAACACGCGGTGAAACGAAGAAAAAAACGGTGGTTTAGCGACGAAAGAGACTAACGCTCTTTTTAGAGAGAGGCGAGTGAGCTCGCCTCTGCGTTATGTCGTCAGAGAGTCACTACTGCCAGGCTGATTTGCTGCCCAGCGCAAATTTCCCCGCGCCCAGAAAAGCAATCGCCAGCCCCGCGACAAAGAAATAGACCAGGCTCTCAATCGCCCATGCCCCGGTTTTATCCAGCACGGCGGTTTTATCGAGCCCCACCATCAACCAGGCAACGACCATGGTAAAGGCCAACACTAATGCCGCCGGGCGCGTCAACACGCCAAGAATGAGCAGGATGGGGGCGACCACTTCGCCTACCAACACGCCATAGGCGATAAAGCCCGGCAGACCTTTCGCCACCAGCATGGCGCTAATACCGTCAACACCGTCAAACAGCTTATGCAGCCCATGAAACAGCATCAGCCCACCCACCACCAGGCGCAGCAACAGCTTGCCAAAATCATCACACGATAGTGTGCGGTTTAGCGAATTTAATATGGTTGTCATCATTTATATTTTTCCTGTTTTATCCCTGTTGAACACTACGTTACTGCTTCTCATTTACAAAATATACCCGCTGAAAATAAGGGTATTTTCCCAGCGAAACGACAGGATTCATCTAAACTTGTAACCGGTATCACACTTCAGGAGATGGAAAACCAATGAAACAAACCGTAGCCAACTATATTGCCAAAACGCTCGAACAGGCTGGCGTGAAAAGAATCTGGGGCGTCACGGGCGATTCGCTCAACGGCCTGAGCGATAGCCTTAACCGCATGGGCACCATTGCGTGGATGCCGACGCGACACGAAGAGGTTGCCGCCTTCGCGGCAGGCGCCGAAGCACAGCTGACCGGTGAGCTCGCAGTGTGCGCCGGGTCGTGTGGACCGGGAAACCTGCACCTCATCAACGGCCTTTTTGACTGTCACCGTAATCACGTGCCCGTCCTCGCCATTGCGGCGCATATTCCGTCGAGTGAAATCGGTAGCGGCTACTTTCAGGAGACGCATCCGCAGGAGCTGTTCCGTGAATGCAGCCACTACTGTGAGCTGGTCTCCACCCCCGAGCAGATCCCGCAAGTGCTGGCTATCGCGATGCGTAAAGCGGTGCTTAACCGCGGCGTATCGGTGGTGGTATTGCCGGGCGACGTGGCGCTGAAGGCCGCGCCGGAAAGCGCCAGCAGCCACTGGTATCCGGCCCCGCACCCAATAGTGACGCCGCCGCAAAGCGAACTGGAAAAGCTGGCCGACACGCTGAAATCCTCACGCAACATCACCCTGCTGTGCGGCAGCGGCTGCGCCGGGGCGCATGACGAGCTCACCGCATTTGCTGAAAAGCTTAAGTCCCCCATCGTCCACGCACTGCGCGGTAAAGAGCACGTCGAGTACGACAACCCGTACGATGTCGGCATGACCGGGCTCATTGGCTTCTCCTCCGGTTTCCACGCCATGATGAACGCCGATACGCTGATTCTGCTGGGCACCCAGTTCCCGTATCGCCCGTTCTACCCCAGCGAAAGCACCATCATTCAGATAGATATCAACCCCGCCAGTATTGGCGCGCACAGTAAAGTTGATATGGCGCTGGTTGGTGATGTCAAAGCCACGTTGTCCGCGCTGCTGCCGCTACTGGAAGAGAAAAGTGATCGCCGTTTTCTCGACAAAGCGCTGGAACACTATCGCGACGCGCGTAAGGGGCTGGACGATCTGGCCAAACCCAGCGACAAAGTCATTCACCCACAGTATCTGGCGCAGCAGATTAGCCGCTTTGCTGACGACGACGCCATCTTCACCTGTGACGTCGGCACGCCAACGGTGTGGGCCGCCCGCTACCTACAGATGAACGGTAAGCGCCGCCTGCTCGGTTCCTTCAACCACGGTTCAATGGCCAACGCCATGCCGCAGGCGCTGGGCGCGCAGGCGACAGAACCAGGACGTCAGGTTGTCGCGATGTGCGGCGATGGCGGCTTTAGCATGCTGATGGGCGATTTCCTGTCGGTGGTGCAGATGAAGCTGCCGGTCAAAATTGTGGTCTTTAATAACAGCGTGTTGGGCTTTGTGGCGATGGAGATGAAGGCCGGAGGTTACCTGACCGATGGCACCGAACTGCACGACACCAACTTCGCGCGTATTGCCGAGGCCTGCGGGATCACCGGCATTCGCGTCGAGAAAGCCGCCGACGTCGATGACGCCTTACAACGCGCCTTCAGTATCGACGGCCCGGTACTGGTCGACGTGGTCGTGGCCAAAGAGGAGCTGGCGATTCCGCCACAGGTTAAACTCGAACAGGCCAAAGGTTTCAGCCTGTATATGCTGCGCGCCATCATCAGCGGGCGTGGCGATGAAGTGATCGAACTGGCGAAAACCAACTGGCTCAGGTAAAAATGGTGGCATTCTTCCGAGTTTAAAAAGGAAATGCCGTGATTGATTTACGCAGTGATACCGTAACCCGCCCGACGCGCGCCATGCTCGAAACGATGATGGCCGCGCCGGTCGGTGATGACGTCTATGGTGACGATCCTACCGTTAACGCCCTTCAGCAGTACGCTGCCGAACTGGCGGGCAAAGAGGCAGCCCTGTTCCTGCCTACCGGCACCCAGGCCAACCTGGTGGCGCTGCTGAGCCACTGCGAACGCGGCGAGGAGTACATCGTCGGCCAGGGGGCACATAATTATCTGTATGAAGCGGGCGGCGCGGCGGTGCTGGGCAGCATTCAGCCGCAGCCGATTGACGCTGCCAGCGACGGTACGCTGCCGCTGGATAAAGTGGCGGCAAAAATTAAAGCCGACGATATCCACTTCGCGCGCACCAAACTTCTGAGCATTGAAAATACCCACAACGGCAAGGTACTGCCGCGCGAGTATCTTAAATCGGCTTGGGAATTTACCCGCGAACGCGGCCTGGCGCTGCATGTCGACGGGGCGCGTATCTTCAACGCGCTGGTTAGCTACGGCTGTGAGCTAAAAGATATCGCCCAATACTGCGACTCGTTCACCATCTGCCTGTCCAAAGGGCTGGGCACGCCGGTCGGCTCGCTGCTGGTCGGGAATCATGACTACATTAAACGCGCCAACCGCTGGCGGAAGATGACCGGCGGCGGTATGCGCCAGGCCGGTATTCTGGCGGCGGCAGGACTGTATGCGCTGCAAAACAACGTCGCGCGTCTGCAGGACGATCATGACAATGCCGCCTGGCTTGCCGCTGCGCTGCGTGAGATTGGCGCCGACGTCATGCGTCACGATACCAATATGCTATTCGTCCGCGTGGGCGAAGAAAACGCTGCCGCACTGGGGGAGTTTATGCAGGCGCGCGGCGTGCTGATCAACGCCTCGCCCATCGTGCGGCTGGTCACGCATCTGGACGTCAATCGTGAGCAACTCACGGAAGTGGTTGCCCACTGGAAAACCTTTTTAGCGCGATAAGGAGTTCGGCGTGTCACAGACTATTTTGGTGTTTGGGGCCAGCGGCTATATTGGCCAGCATCTGGTCACTGAATTAAGCCTGCGCGGCTATACCGTCCGGGCGGTGGCACGTCGTATTGAACGACTCCAGAAGCTACAGCTTGCCGGGGTGACTTGCTATTCCGTTGACCTGGAAAAAAACGGCGATATTGCCCGGCTGTTGAACGGCGTGGATACCGTTTACTACCTCGTTCACGGCATGGGTGAAAGTCAGGATTTTATTCGCCATGAACGTCGGGTGGCGGAAAACGTCCGCGACGCGCTGCGGATTACCCCCGTTAAGCAGGTGATTTTCCTCAGCTCGCTACAAGCGCCAGAGCACCAGCAGTCGCCGCACCTGCGCGCCCGGCAGCTTACCGGCAATATCCTGCGCGACGCAGGCGTGCCGGTCAGCGAGCTGCGCGCCGGGATTATCGTTGGCGCGGGCTCCGCCGCCTTCGAAGTGATGCGCGATATGGTCTACAACCTGCCGGTGCTGACGCCGCCGCGCTGGGTCCGTTCGCGCACCACGCCGATTGCGCTGGAGAATCTGCTGGTTTACCTGGTCGAACTGCTCAACCACCCGTCCGCAGAACACCGCGTGTTTGAGACCGCCGGGCCGGAAGAGCTGACCTATCAGCAGCAGTTCGAACATTTTATGGCCGTCAGCGGTCGTCATCGGCCGCTGATTCCCATCCCCTTCCCCACGAGCTGGATCTCGGTCTGGTTTCTGAACGTGATCACCTCAGTACCGCCGACAATCGCCAAAGCGCTGATCCAGGGATTAAAACACGATCTGCTGGCCGACGATCGCGCGCTGCGCACGCTGATCCCGCAAACCTTAGTCCCCTTCGATGAAGCGGTACGCCGCACGCTGGAGGAAGAGAAAAAACTGGCCAACTCCAGCGACTGGGGCTACGACGCGCAGGCCTTCGCCCGCTGGCGTCCTGAGTACGGCTTCTTTGCCAAGCAGGCAGGCTTCACCGTCAGCACTCAGGCAAGCCTGTCGGCGCTGTGGGAAGTGGTTAACCGTCTCGGCGGCAAAGAGGGCTATTTCTTTGGCAACGCGCTGTGGAAAACCCGCGCGGCGATGGATCTGCTGGTCGGGCACCGGCTCGCCAAAGGTCGCCCCGCGCACCCACTGCTCCAGCCCGGCGACATGGTCGACAGCTGGAAGGTGATTATCGTCGAACCGGAAAAAGCGCTGACGCTGCTGTTTGGCATGAAAGCGCCGGGGCTCGGGCGTCTTAGCTTTACGCTGGTCGACAAAGGCACTCATCGCGAACTTGACGTGCGCGCCTGGTGGCATCCGCACGGTATGCCAGGATTAATCTACTGGCTGTTGATGATTCCAGCACATCTGTTCATCTTTCGCGGAATGGCGCGGCGCATTGCCCGTCTGGCAGAAGAAGTCACAGGAAAAAGTGCGCAATAACCCTTTTTCGTCTTAGTTTCCCATTGCATACAAGTGAAATAAACGGAAGAATGCGCACGAAACTCTTTTTTAACACTGTGGATGATTATGAAGGTACTGGTCACCGGCGCCACGAGCGGATTAGGCAGAAACGCAGTTGAGTATCTGCGCCGCAAGGGCATTAGCGTCAGAGCGAGCGGTCGCAATGAAGCGATGGGCAAACTGCTGGAAAAAATGGGCGCCGAATTCGTCCATGCCGACCTGACCGAACTGGTCTCCTCTCAGGCCAAAGTGATGCTGGCGGGCGTTGACACGCTGTGGCACTGCTCCAGCTTTACTTCACCGTGGGGCACCCAGGCCGCCTTCGACCTCGCCAACGTCCGTGCCACCCGCCGCCTCGGCGAATGGGCCGTCGCCTGGGGGGTGCGCAACTTTATCCATATTTCTTCGCCGTCACTCTACTTTGACTATCACCACCATCGGGATATCAAAGAAGATTTCCGCCCGCACCGTTTTGCCAACGAGTTCGCCCGCAGTAAAGCCGCCAGCGAAGAGGTGATCCAGCTGCTGGCGCAGGCCAACCCGAACACGCGCTTTACTATTCTGCGCCCACAGAGCGTGTTTGGCCCGCACGATAAGGTGTTTATCCCGCGCCTCGCGCAGATGATGCACCATTACGGCAGCGTGCTGCTGCCGCGCGGCGGCCACGCGATGGTTGACATGACCTACTACGAAAACGCCGCCCACGCTATGTGGCTCGCCAGCCAACCGCGCTGTGACGGTCTGCCTTCCGGCCGCGCTTACAACATCACCAACGGCGAGCCGCGCACGCTGCGAAGCATCGTTGAGCGGCTAATAGACGAGCTGGACATTGCTTGCCGCATTCGTTCCGTGCCTTATCCGATGCTGGATATGATTGCGCGCAGCATGGAACGCTTTGGCGATAAAAAAGCCAAAGAGCCGTCGCTGACCCACTACGGTGTGTCGAAGCTGAACTTCGACTTTACCCTGGACATCAGCCGCGCCCGCGAAGAGCTGGGCTACGAGCCGATTGTGTCGCTGGACGACGGCATCGTGCGTACCGCCGCCTGGCTCGAAGATCACGGCAAGCTGCATCGCTAGGGCTTAGCCCTGGCCATATTTCTCCAGCAACGCCTCGGCAATCGCCAGACTCTCCATATCCGCGACGCCGTCATAGCGCGCCGGGCGGAAGTGCATCTGGAAGGCCGCAATCACCCGCATCTGCTGGAGCCGCGTCATATTTGGTTTGACCTCATAGCCATAGCGCGCCAGCAGGTCCAGCAGGGTATACGAGGCAATCGGCGCATTCGGCGAGCGACCGTTCAGATAGAAGGCCACGCGGCTGGCATCCGGCCACGCGCCGATACCCTGCTGCGCCAGCGATTGCCATGGGAATAACGGACCGGGATCGTCCTTACGCTGCGGCGCGATATCCGAATGCGCGACCACGTTTTGCGGTTCGATGTTGTAGCGTTTGATAATGTCCTTCGCCAACGGCACCAGCGCCTGGATTTGCGCCGGTTCAAACGGCGTGAAGAACTTCGTCCCCTCCGACTTCTGCCAGCCACGGTTTTCCAGCTCAATACCGATAGAGGTATCGTTAATACGGGTTGCCCCGCGCCAGAAACTCGCGCCTGCATGCCAGGCTAGCTCTGACTCCGGCACCAGCTGCCAGATTCGCGGCTTGCCGCGTACCAGCGGCGGCACGGCGGGAATGAGATAATGGACGCTGACATCCTTGCCGGTCAGCGCCGTGAGCGAGACGTCAAAATCGTCCGCCGTATAGTGGATGACCAGCATTTTAATGCGCGGATATGCCGCCGGGGCCGAACGGCTGGTATCGAGTACATAGTCAGGTTTCTCGATAACCGCTTTTTTCTCTTCTTTACTCGCACACCCCGCCAGCAGCACCGCCAGCATCACGATCGTCAGAAAACGTTTCATCTGCGCGTTTTGACCGCCGTACCGCTCACGCTGACCATCAGCATACTGCTGTCTTTACCCACGGTTTCATAATCAATATCAATGCCCACAACCGCGTCGGCACCCAGCGCCGCGGCCTGCTCGCCCAACTCTTTAAAAGCAATTTCGCGCGCTTTGCGCAGCTCTTTTTCGTATGCCCCCGAGCGACCGCCGACGATGTCGCGGATACCGGCGAAGAAATCGCGGAAAATGTTGGCGCCTAAAATCGCCTCTCCGGTGACCACGCCGCAGTATTCGACGATCGTTTGCCCTTCAAGGGTGGGGGTAGTTGAAAATTGCATGGACAGCTCCTTCTTTAACGTTCAATGCCTTAGCTCTCAGCGCTAAACGCATTATCGGACCGATACGCTATGCTTGAAAAGGGATTACTTCATTATCGTATACGTAAATCGCGCCCGCTGCATGGCGGCGGTTGATACGCCCGTGGACGGCGTAGAAGCGACTAATGTTGAGACAGCTAACAAGGAATCACTATGCGTTACACCAACCTTGCACTTATTCTTCCCGCCGCGCTGCTGCTGAGCGCCTGCACCACCGTAACACCAGCCTACAAAGATACCGGCACGCGCGTCGGGCAATGTGTAGAAGGCGGCCCGGATACCGTGGCACAAAAATTTTACGACGACCAGATCCAGCGCCGGACCAGCGATATTAACGCCCTGCGCCCTTACCTCAGCGACGGCCTGGCCAAACTGCTGAACGAGAGCAGCCAGGATGCCAGCAAACGTTCGCTGATGCAGTCCGGCCTGTTCTCCAGCAGCGCCACGGCGCCTGATTCGGCAAGCGTGGCTAGCGCCTCGACTATCCCGAATACCGATGCCCGCAATATTCCGCTGCGCGTCGATTTAAAACAGGGAACCCAGAGCTGGAAAGATGAAGTGCTGATGATTCGGGAAGGCCAGTGCTGGACGGTGGACGATGTGCGCTACCTTGGCAACAACAGCCATGCGCCAGCCGGTACGTTGCGTCAATCTCTCGAGAAACGTTAATAAAGTGTAAACAAATCCTGCTAAATCGCTTATCCCGGCAAAATGTCTGGCATTCCTCCAGGAATGCCGACATTTATACCCCTCGCCCACCCCGACCGTTATTTTGTGCTAACTTTAAAAGAAAAGTTGGTTTATATTTAAGTTTTAACGCACAAATATTGCATAACTATTCTGTCAAAGGTACTATTTGCGGCCTCAATTGCTGATAATTCCTCTATGGCTGATACCTTCAGCGGGGAAATAGAAGAGCGGCAGCAGAGTAAGCACCTGGCGTTTCCAGGGCGAGAACAACTCTTTCGTGACGGGTATCAATGAGCATTAAATTAGACGGCATTAACTGCTTTTATGGCGCGCATCAGGCGCTGTTCGACATCACGCTACAGTGCCCGGAGGGCGAAACGCTGGTACTGCTTGGCCCTAGCGGCGCGGGCAAAAGCTCACTGCTGCGCGTGCTGAATCTGCTGGAGATGCCGAAATCCGGTACCCTGGCGATTGCGGGTAACCATTTCGATTTTGCTAAAACCCCGTCAGACAAGGCGATTCGCGAACTGCGTCAAAACGTAGGGATGGTCTTCCAGCAGTACAACCTGTGGCCGCACCTGACGGTGGTACAGAACCTGATTGAAGCGCCGTGCCGCGTGCTCGGTTTAAGCAAAGATAGCGCGATGGCCCGCGCCGAAAAACTGCTCGAGCGTTTACGCCTCAAGCCGTTCAGCGACCGTTACCCCCTGCACCTCTCCGGCGGCCAGCAGCAGCGCGTGGCGATTGCCCGTGCGCTGATGATGGAGCCGCAGGTGCTGCTGTTTGATGAACCGACCGCGGCGCTCGACCCGGAAATTACCGCCCAGATCGTCAGCATCATTCATGAACTGGCGGAAACCAACATTACCCAGGTGATCGTCACCCACGAAGTGGAAGTGGCGCGTAAAACGGCCAGCCGCGTGGTGTACATGGAAAACGGTTATATCGTCGAACAAGGCGATGCAAGCTGCTTTAACAGCCCACAGACTGATGCATTTAGAAGTTATCTTTCTCACTGAGATTCAGGACAATGACGATGAAAAAAGTACTGATTGCCGCGCTGCTTGCTAGCGTTAGCCTCTCCGCTGGTGCTGCTCAAACCATCCGTTTCGCCACCGAAGCTTCTTATCCTCCGTTTGAGTCGATGGACGCTAACAACCAGATCGTCGGCTTCGACGTGGATCTGGCGAATGCGCTGTGTAAAGAGATCGACGCAACCTGTACCTTCAGCAACCAGTCTTTCGATAGCCTGATCCCAAGCCTGAAGTTCCGCCGCATCGACGCGGTCATGGCCGGTATGGATATCACGCCGGAACGTGAAAAGCAGGTGCTGTTCACCACCCCGTATTACGACAATTCCGCGCTGTTCGTGGGCGTGAAAGGTAAATTTACCGGCGTCGACCAGCTGAAAGGCAAAAAAGTGGGCGTGCAGAACGGCACCACCCACCAGAAATTCATCATGGATAAACATCCGGAAATCACCACCGTGCCTTACGACAGCTACCAGAACGCTAAACTGGATCTGCAAAACGGTCGTATTGATGCCGTCTTCGGCGACACTGCGGTGGTCACCGAATGGCTGAAAGCGAACGACAAGCTGGCGGCCGTTGGCGACAAAGTCACCGATAAAGGCTACTTCGGTACCGGTCTGGGCATTGCCGTGCGTCAGGGCAACACCGAGCTGCAGCAGAAATTCAACGCTGCGCTGGAAAAAGTGAAGAAAGATGGCACTTACCAAACCATCTACGCGAAATGGTTCCAGAAGTAAGACTTGATGAACGAAATGTTTCCTTTAGCAAGCGCCGCCGGCATGACCGTCGGCCTTGCCATTTGTGCACTGATTATCGGGCTCGCGCTGGCGATGTTCTTTGCGGTATGGGAGTCGGTAAAATGGCGCCCGATCGCATGGATCGGCTCCGCGCTGGTCACGGTGCTACGCGGCCTGCCGGAAATTCTGGTGGTGCTGTTTATCTACTTCGGCTCTTCACAGCTGCTGCTGACGCTGTCCGATGGGTTTAGCATCAACCTCGGTTTCGTGCAGATTCCGGTGCAGATGCAGATTGAAAACTTTGACGTCAGCCCGTTCCTGTGCGGCGTGATTGCCCTCTCCCTGCTCTACGCCGCCTACGCCTCGCAAACGCTGCGCGGCGCGCTGAAAGCGGTGCCGGTAGGCCAGTGGGAGTCCGGCCAGGCGCTGGGGCTGTCGAAAAGCGCCATCTTCTTCCGCCTGGTGATGCCGCAGATGTGGCGTCACGCGTTGCCGGGGCTGGGTAACCAGTGGCTGGTGCTGCTGAAGGATACCGCGCTGGTCTCGCTGATTAGCGTGAACGACCTGATGCTGCAAACCAAAAGCATTGCCACCCGTACCCAGGAGCCGTTTACCTGGTACATCGTGGCGGCAGCCATTTACCTGGTGATTACCCTGCTCAGCCAGTACATTCTCAAACGCATTGACCTGCGTACCACTCGCTTTGAACGGAGACCAGGCTGATGCTCGAGTATTTACCGGAACTGATGAAAGGGCTGCACACCAGCCTGACGCTGACCGTCGCCTCTATCGTGGTGGCGCTGGTACTGGCGTTGATTTTCACCATCATTCTGACGCTGAAGACGCCGGTGCTGGTGTGGGTGGTTCGCGGCTACATTACGCTGTTTACCGGCACGCCGCTGCTGGTACAGATCTTCCTGATCTACTACGGCCCCGGCCAGTTCCCAACGCTGCAGAACTACCCGGTACTGTGGCATTTGCTCTCGGAACCGTGGCTGTGTGCGCTGATTGCCCTGTCGCTAAACAGCGCCGCCTATACCACGCAGCTGTTCTTCGGGGCCATTCGCGCCATCCCGGAAGGCCAGTGGCAGTCGTGTAATGCGCTGGGAATGAGTAAGAAAGATACGCTGGCGATTCTGCTGCCTTACGCCTTTAAACGCGCGCTCTCCTCTTACTCCAACGAAGTGGTGCTGGTGTTCAAGAGTACCTCTCTGGCCTACACCATTACGCTGATGGAAGTGATGGGCCACGGGCAGCTGCTTTATGGCCGCACCTACGATGTGATGGTATTTGGTGCCGCCGGGCTGGTCTACCTCGTTGTGAACGGCCTGCTGACGCTGTTGATGCGCCTGATTGAGCGTAAAGCGCTGGCCTTCGAGCGTCGCAACTGATTTTTGCATAATCATTAAAACATAAAACGGATAAGCCTCTGGCCTATCCGTTTTTTTTCACCGTCAATAAAATATTTAATCAAATATATTGCATATAAATTCACATAATGGCATTGTAACTCCATGCCACACGCAGGGCAGCATTCTATAAGCGAGACAGACAGGAGCTCATCCATGAAAAAATTAGTATTGGCCGCCTTACTGGCCACCGTAACCTTCGGCGCTCAGGCCGCAGAAAAAATCAGCTTCGGCGTTTCCGCGACCTACCCGCCGTTTGAATCCATGGATGCCAACAACCAGATTGTCGGCTTCGATATCGATCTCGCCAACGCGCTGTGTAAGCAGATGCAGGCCGAATGTACTTTCACTAACCATGCGTTCGACAGCCTGATTCCGGCGCTGAAGTTCAAGAAATATGACGCGGTGATTTCCGGTATGGACATCACGCCGGAACGTAGCAAGCAGGTGGCCTTTACCGACGCCTACTACGCTAACTCCGCGCTGGTTATTGCTAAAAAAGGTGAGTTCAAAAGCTTTGACGATCTGAAAGGCAAGCGCATCGGTATGGAAAACGGTACCACCCACCAGAAATACCTGATGGACAAGCATCCGGAAGTCAAAACCGTGGCCTACGACAGCTACCAGAATGCGATTATCGACCTGAAAAATGGCCGTATCGACGGCGTGTTTGGCGACACCGCGGTGGTCAACGAGTGGCTGAAAACCAACCCGCAGCTGGGTACCGCGACCGAGAAAGTAACCGACCCGCAGTACTTCGGCATCGGCCTCGGCATTGCGGTACGTCCGGATAACAAAGCGCTGCTGGAAAAACTGAACGGCGCGTTGAAAGCGATTAAAGCCGACGGTACCTACCAGAAAATTAACGATAAGTGGTTTGCTGAGTAAGCCATCTTTATCCCGGTAAGCGCCCTGCTTACCGGGTTCATTACTCTACAGCGGCACGAAAAAGCGAAAACAGGCGCCCGCCGCCGCGTCGACCAGACGAATACTGCCGCCATGCAGCTCCAGCATCCTGCGAACGATCAGCAATCCCAAGCCTCCGCGGTTTTCACGCGCACTCTGCGGGCTTAACGCGGAAGGACGCTGGAAGAGCTGTTCCCGCAAAGCCGCCTCGACGCCCGGCCCGCTGTCCGCCACCTCGACCTGCAGGCGTTCATTTTCCTGCCACACGCGCAGCATCACCGTGCCACCCGGCGGCGTATGGCGCACGGCGTTATCCAGCAGATTCGTGACGACTCGTTCAATCATCGAAACGTCGGCATTCAGTAACGGCAGCGCGCGCGGGATCTCAACCTTCAGCGTGAGTCGGCGCGTTTCAATCGCCAGATCGAATTTTTGCGCCACATCCTGCAGCAGCTCACCGATGGCAAAAGGTTCCCGCTGCGGCTTGATGCCGCCGTGCTCCAATTTTGCCAGCTCAAACAATTGCTGTGACAGATGGCGTACCTTTTGCCCCTGGCGCAGCGCAATCGCCAGATACTGACGATTATCCTCCGGCGTCAGGGTATCGGCCTTCAGCGAAAGCGTCTCCAGATACCCCAACAGCGAAGTCAGCGGCGTGCGCAGGTCGTGGGAGATATTGGCGATAAACTCGCGGCGCTGCCGATCGCTGTCAGAAAGCTGGTCCCACTGACCGGCAATTTTGCGCGCCAGCTCGATAAAGGTGTTGCGCAGAATCGCCACCTCGTTCGAGGAATCCCCCTCCAGCGGTTGCTGAGCGAGTTGCCGGATAGCGCTGATACTGTCCCGGTCCAGCCCCTCAACATCTGCGGTAAGCTGGCGTACCGGGCGGGTAACCCAGTACCAGATCATCAACCCCGCCAGCAGGCCAAACAGCGCCACCAGCAGCAGCGACCAGACCACGGTGCTCCACAGCGTTTTCTGCCAGGCGCTCTCCGCCAGCGCGTTGAAATTTTCTCCTTCGAGGACGATATAAAGATAGCCGCGCAGATTGCCGTTTTGCATCACCGGCGCTGCGCTGAAGACCTTGCGTTTATTCAGATTGCGCGGGTCGTCGCCGTACACCGGCCAGGCAGCGCCGCTCAGGAAGGTTTTTACCGGTTCAATGTCGAGCTGCTGGCGCTTGATGTGTCCGGGCGGCGCCGCATCGGCGATAATCGTGCCTTCGGGCGACAGAAGATAGAGCTCGACGCTGGGATTGAAGGTCATCAGCCGATCGAACAGCATTTTCAGGGTCTGACCATTCACCTCGCCGCGCGCTTCCAGCAGCGGCTCGCGGTTGACAATCTGCTGCGCCAGCCCGGAGGAGAGACGCTGCACCATCGCATTACCGTACTGGTTGCTGTTATACAGCTGTATGCTGCAAGCGGCGATCGCACACAGCAGCAGGATGGCGGTGAAGACCAGCGTCAGACGCTGGCTCAGGCTCAGCCGTCGATTCATGGCGCAGACTCCGGTTTGTCAGTGGCGAACTTATAGCCTTTTCCCCAGACGGTGAGGATGATCTCCGGCTCGGCCGGATCCTTCTCTATTTTGATCCGCAGGCGATTGATATGGGTGTTGACGGTGTGTTCATAGCCTTCGTGCTGATAGCCCCAGACGTTTTCCAACAGCGACAGGCGCGAGAAGACCTCGCCAGGATGGCGCGCAAACCAGTACAACAGGTCGAATTCTCGCGGCGTAAGCTCGATTGACTCCCCATGCAGTCGTACCTCGCGGGAGAGCGGATCGATAGTCAGACCATGGCTGGCAATCGCCCCGCTTTCCAGACGGATACTTTGCCCCATCGCCTCCTGACGACGAAACAGCGCTTTGACACGGGCAACCAGTTCCAGCACTGAAAACGGTTTCGGCAGATAATCGTCAGCCCCCGTCTCCAGCCCCAGCACGCGGTGCGTTTCGCTGGTGCGGGCGCTGATAATAATCACTGGCAAATAGCGCGTCATCTGCCGAATACGGCGACAGATCTCCAGCCCGTCAACGCCGGGCAGCATTAAGTCAAGAATCACTGCGTCCCATACGCTCTGATCAAGCTGAAGCAGCGCGCGTGCGCCGTCGGCCTCATGCACAATCTGATAGCCCTCATCCTGCAAATTCAGGCGCAACAGGGTTGCAATATCCTGGTCATCTTCCACCAGTAAGATTTTTTTTGCGTTATTCATGACGCTCCACCTACGCTTTTTTTCAAGCTTAACTCAGGCGAGCGTCACGAGTTATCACATTTTATTTAAACTTCCGGGAGTGAAGGCTTAACGCTTAGAGCCTATCCCAGTAGGCGTAATTGTTGAAGCCAGTTTGGGGCCGGACAGCGCGCAAAAACCGGAGCGTACACGTAGTACGTGAGGATTTCGAGCACTGCCCGGCCCCAAAATGGCGAATAAAATAGCCTAATGGGATAGG
The DNA here is from genome assembly GCF_965301105.1 of Kluyvera sp. Lineage (NCBI taxonomy): Bacteria > Pseudomonadati > Pseudomonadota > Gammaproteobacteria > Enterobacterales > Enterobacteriaceae > Kluyvera > Kluyvera sp. Next base: position 26,501 of record NZ_CBDKZX010000013.1, on the reverse strand, counting down.
CTCTTAACCAGCAGCGTCAACACCTCATAGTGCGCGGTATGCGGGAACATATCGAACAGCTGTACTTTTTCGATCCGGTATCCCGGCAGGTGGGTAATGTCTTTTGCCATCGTCTGCGCGTTGCAGCTGGAGTAAATAATATACTGCGGCGCCATCTCGCTGAGATAGTCGCACAACGCTTTACCAATGCCCCGGCGCGGCGGGTTGACCAGCACCAGTTGCGGAATATCCGCCTGGGCGGTGGCAAATTGCGTGGAGTCCAGCGCCTGGAAATGCAGCTTGTCCAACCCCAACTCTGCCGCCGACTGCTTCGCACAGGCAATGGCTTCCGGGGCAATCTCAATGCCGGTCAGGGTCATCTCCGGCGTCGCGCAGTGCAGGCCAAAGCCGCCCACGCCGCAGAACAGGTCCCACATGTGATTCACCGGCAGCGCCCGTACCCAGTCACGCGCGGTAGCGTATAACGCGCTGGCCACCGTTGGGTTGGTCTGGAAAAAGCTTTGTGGGCGGATCCACAGCGGCACGCCGTTAAAACGCTCCGCCAGCGCCTGCTGTTCGGTAAAGAAAATCTCCTGCTCGCCTTCCATAATCGCCATATGCACCGGCTGGATGTTCGCGGTGATCACCTTCAACTGCGGCAGTTGCGCCTGTAGCCACGGCAGCGCGGCGCGCAGCTGTTCCAGCTTGGTTTCTGACCGCAGTACGAAGCGCAGCATCATCCCACCGTCGAGCTGGCTTTCCGTCAACAGTAAATACTTCAGTTCACCGCGCTTGCGCGCCACGTTGTACGGCGTTAGGCCCGCCCGGGCAATAAACGGCTTAAGCGTGGCGAACACCGGCGCGAACGACGGCGGATAAAGAGGACAATCGGTTAAATCTTCCGGCGTGCCGTCTCGATGCAGCATGCCGAGCAGCGGGCGCTCTACGCTGCCGCTGACCACCATTTTGGCTTTATTGCGAAAAGCCTGCTCCGGCCCGCAGACGGGTGCGCACCAGTCGCCGACGGTAGAATCCGCCAGCAGCGTCTGGAGATCGGCCATTTTAGCGGCAAGCTGTTCGGCGATGGGCCGCTCAATCCACTGGCAGGAACGACAGCGGTCGGCATCATAAAGTGCGCACTGCATAGAAAAACCTTGAGACGAATGGGGCGTGGATTGTATCACCGTTATTGTAAGCGGAAAAATCGCCGGGAGGCGGCGGGGACGAAAAGCAGGCATAAAACCAGCAGATCCGGCATTTTTTGCATCACCAGCGAGCGGAAGATTTCGCGCTTCGATTCACCGGCAATGCTGAACAGCTCCGGGTAGCCGTAACCCAGCGAGGCCGCCCACAGGTAGCTGGCGGCAATCACCTGCGTTAGCAGATAAACCCAGCGCGCCCAGTTGCGCCCTTTGACCAGCGAAAAGGCGCAGGCAATCTCGATAAACACCAGCACCAGACTGGAGAGAAACACCAGCGTCAGCGACCAGGTCTGGACGCTGCGATGAATAAATTCGCCTATCCCACTTAGTCCCAACAGGTTGAACACCATCAACAGGTCGAGACAGCGGATTAAAATAATGGCGAGCGCGGCCACCTGCACTAAAGCAGGAACATTCAGACGGGCGTGCGACCGACGGCTTCGAGTAAACAGTTCCAATGTATCGCCTTCCATGAAAACGATGCCGCGAAAGTTCGCGGCATCGACTGCATATCCGTATCGATTTTAAGTGGATTATCCGCGTCTTGCACGCTGGATATCACGCACCCGTTGTTTTTCCGCGCGCGCCATCAAATACCAGGCGATAAATCCGACAATTCCGACCACGCCGAGGATCAGCGACGCCAAAGCGTTAATCTCCGGATTCACCCCCATACGCACGCTGGAGAAGACCAGCATTGGCAAGGTCGTCGCTCCCGGGCCGGAGACGAAGCTGGCAATCACCAGATCGTCCAACGACAACGTAAAGGCCAGCAGCCAGCCGGAAACGACAGCCGGCATAATCATCGGCAGCGTAATCACGAAAAACACCTTCAGCGGCGTGGCGCCAAGATCCATCGCCGCCTCCTCAATGGAGCGATCCAGCTCGCGCAGTCGCGAGGAGATCACCACTGCCACGTAGGCGGTACAGAAGGTCACGTGCGCCAGCCAGATGGTCAGCATGCCACGATCCGCCGGCCAGCCGATGGCGTGCGCCAGGGCGACGAACAGCAGCAGCAGCGACAATCCGGTAATGACGTCCGGCATTACCAGCGGTGCGGTGATCATAAAGGCAAAACCATTGGCACCGCGGAAACGGCCAAAGCGAACCATCACCATCGCGGCAATGGTGCCAAGCACCGCCGCCGCCGTGGCGGCCGCTGCGGCAATGGTCAGGCTCAGCCCCACCGCGCTCATCATCGCATCGTCACGGAACAGCTCGCCGTACCAGCGCGTCGACCAGCCAGCCCACACGGTGACCAGCTTCGAGCTGTTAAACGAGTAGATCACCAGCATCAGCATCGGCGCGTACAGGAAGGTAAAGCCAAGCACCAGAATCAGGATCCGCCACGGTGAGCGGACGACCGGTAGATTGTTCATCCGTGGTCCCCCATCTGTTTTTGCTGATATTTATGGAACCACATGATCGGCACGATCAACAGCAGCAGCATGACGATCGCCACCGCCGAGGCCACCGGCCAGTCGCGGTTGTTGAAGAACTCCTGCCACAACACGCGGCCAATCATAATACTGTCCGGGCCGCCGAGCAGTTCCGGGATCACAAACTCCCCTACCGCCGGAATAAACACCAGCATCGAACCGGCGATAATCCCCCCCTTGGTGAGTGGCACAATCACGCTGAAGAAGGTTTTCAGCGGGCGAGCGCCAAGATCCAGCGAGGCCTCAACCAACGAATAGTCAATGCGGGTCAGCGCGGTGTAAATAGGCAACACCATAAACGGCAGATAGGCGTAGACAATGCCGATGTAGACCGCGAGATTGGTGTGCAGAATAGTCAGAGGCTGATCGATTACCCCCAGCCACATCAGGAAATTATTCAACACGCCGTTGTTTTTCAGGATCCCCATCCACGCGTACACGCGGATCAGGAACGAGGTCCACGACGGCAGAATCACCAGCAGCAGCAGAATATTTCGCGTTGACGGCTTGCTGTGCGCTACCGCCCACGCCAGCGGGTAACCAAGCAGCAGGCAGCAGATCGTCGAAATGGCGGCAACCTGTAACGACTGGAGATACGCTTCAAAATAGAGCGGGTCGTCGGTCAATTGCAGGAAATTGCCAAAGTTCAGCGCGATCGTCAGCTGGCCGTCGGCCCACTCCATCAGGTCGGTATACGGCGGGATCGCCCGCGCCATTTCCGCCAGACTGATTTTAAACACAATCAGGAACGGCAGCAGGAACAGCAGGATCAGCCACACATACGGCAGCGCGATCACCAGCTTGCGCCCGTGCTTCATGTTGACCCGCGCCAGCCACAGGGCGAAGCCGCCCGGTTTGTGCGGACGGGCCGGTGGTTCATACGTACTCATAGCCCCTCCTTAAACCGTCAACACCACGCAGCTATCGGCTTCCCAGCACAGACGGACCTCATCGCCCCAGGTCGGCAACCCTTTCTGGTAACGGTGAGCATTCTGCAGCTGTGCGCTGATCATCTGGCCGCTTTTGAGGCGGACGTGATAAATGGAGAGATCGCCAAGGTAAGCAATATGCTCAACTTCCCCCACGGAGAAGTTGTAACCATCCGCTGGCGGATCTTCACAGAGCATGATTTTTTCCGGGCGTAAGGCCACGTACACTGGCACGTTATCGACCACCGAGGCATCCGCATCCACCTTCAACGGATGAACCAGCCCCGGAGACTCAATCACCAGCCCGTCTTCGTCGCGCGCTTTCAGCAGCCCTTCGAAAACGTTGACCGAGCCGATAAACTCGGCGCTGTAGCGGGTGGTCGGGTGTTCGTAAATTTCTTCCGGTTCGCCAATCTGTACAAACTTACCGCGGTTCATAATGGCAATGCGGCCCGCCATGGTCATGGCCTCTTCCTGGTCGTGGGTGACCATCACGCAGGTCGCGCCAACACGTTCAAGAATATCAACCACTTCCAGCTGCATCCGGTCACGCAGCTTTTTATCTAATGCGCCCATCGGTTCATCGAGCAGCAACAGTTTCGGACGTTTGGCGAGGCTTCGCGCCAGCGCCACACGCTGACGCTGGCCGCCGGAAAGCTGGTGCGGCTTACGCTTCGCGAACTCCTGCATGTGCACCAGCGCCAACATCTCGGCGACGCGGGCGCTAATTTCCGCCTTCGGCAGCTTGTCCTGCTTAAGACCAAAGGCGATGTTTTGCTCGACGGTCATGTGCGGAAACAGCGCGTAGGACTGGAACATCATGTTAATCGGACGCAGATACGGCGGAACCTGCGCCAGATCGACGCCGTCCAGCACGATTTGCCCGGCGGTTGGCTGTTCAAAGCCCGCCAGCATGCGCAGCAGCGTCGATTTCCCACAGCCGGAAGCGCCCAGCAGCGCAAATATTTCGCCTTTATAGATAGTGAGATTAACGTCATCCACGGCGTGCTGGCCGTCGAAGGATTTAGTCAGATTACGGATTTCCAGCAGCGGGGTGAGCGCTTTGCGGGTTTTCGCCTGTGGGCGGGGAATAGCGTCGTTCAATCTGGTGCTCTCCGGCAAAAAACGAATATCGATATGACCCGGTTGTCATATCAACCTCTGGACACCCGCCATGTGGTGGGTGTCCAGATTGGGGCAGTTGCACTGCCCCGGTGCATAACGGCATTATTTCCCGCTTTTCACTTTGGTCCATGCGCGCGTTCTGACGCGGTCGATTTTGGGATCCTGGACTTTCAGCGTAAACAGCTTGGCGAAGACATCAGCCGGCGGGTAAATCGCCGGATTGTCGCGAATCTCCGCGCTCACCAGCGGCGTAGAAGCCTTGTTGCCATTGGCGTAGAACACGTGGTCGCTAATATGCGCAATCACGTCCGGACGCATCAGGTAATCGAGGAATTGATAGGCTTCGTCTTTGTTTTTCGCATCGGCAGGCATTGCGAAGACGTCAAAGAATGCCAGCGCCCCCTCTTTCGGAATGAAGTAGGAGACGTTCACGCCGTTCTTCGCTTCTTTCGCACGGTTCGCCGCCTGCCACACGTCGCCTGCCCAGCCGATGGCCACGCAGATATCGCCGTTAGCCAGATCGTTAATGTACTGGGAGGAGTGGAAGTAGCGAATATTCGGGCGCAGCTTCAGCAGCAGGTCGGTTGCCGGGCCGGTGTAATCATCCGCCTTGCTGCTGTTCGGATCTTTGCCCAGATAGTTCAGCACGGTGGCAAAAATCTCTTCCGGCGCATCGAGGAAGGAGACGCCGCAGCTCTTCAGCTTCTCGAGGTTCTCTGGCTTCATCACCAGATCCCAACTGTTCAGCGGCGCGTCTTTGCCCAGTACGGCTTTGACCTTATCAACGTTATAGCCAATACCGGTGGTCGCCCACAGGTAAGGCATGGCGTATTTATTCTCCGGGTCGTGCTTAGCGACCAGCTTCAGGACTTCCGGATCGAGATTTTTCCAGTTTGGCAGCTTGCTCTTATCGAGCGGCTGGAACACCCCCGCAGTGAGCTGGCGTTCCAGGAAGCTTGCCGACGGCACCACCAGGTCAAAACCGGTGCTTCCTGCCATCAGTTTCCCTTCCAGCACTTCGTTAGAGTCGAATACGTCGTACACGACTTTAATCCCGGTCTCTTTCTCGAAGTTCGCCACGGTATCCGGCGCGATATAGTCGGACCAGTTATAGACATGCAGCGTTTTTTGTTCTGCAGCGAGCACGCTTGCCGAGGCAGCCATCAGCGCCCCCGTCACCAGACCTGTTAACCATTTTTTATTTAAGGCGGCCATATCTCTTATCCTTCTCGTCGCCCGTTAACAAACGGACTAAATATACGCAATTTAGAGTATGCAGAAATCATGCATATTTTTTCGTACTGCATGAAAGAGAAGAGACCGGGCTCCCCTGCAGTCATTGCTCGCGCTATCGATGCAAAATTCTCGCCAACAATGAGTATTGCCAGCAATAATTAGGGGGTGCACCGATATGTCGCAAGAATAACTGTAGCCCGAGCCGGAGGCTATAGGTCAGCGTAAAAAACGCCTTTTATCAATTTTTTATGCAAGATCACTCTATCTGATAAGCCAAAAGCGCCAATCAGGTAGTGAAAGAATCTTTAAAATAAGGTTAAAAGCAGAATAAAAGCGTGTAATACGCAGCCACCATGGCAGTGACTGCGCTATTTAGCGGGGAGGATTAGTGAAGAAAATGGTATTGAACATCTTCCGGCGGCTGTTCTTCTTCTTCCGGCTTATACAGCAGCTGCTGGGCGGACGCCTCGAGGATGACCATCGAGACCTGCTCTTCGCTTTGCTGCACGAAAGCCGCAAACTGTTCGAAGCTGACCCCAACCGCAGCGGATAAAGACTGGCAAACCACCAGCTTTGGCAGATTATCATCCTGCATATCGAGGAACGCTTTCACGGTCAGCGAGCTGGCGTTAATCGCAGACAGATCTGCCCCCACCGCCAGCAGCGCAGACGGCTTAACCTCGGCCAGCGCCGAGAAGAGCACGACGTTATCAATGAGGTCAATTTTGGCATCGAAGACGCCATCAAAATTTTGCATATGCGGCAGGTGCAGCGCCTGACAGGTGTCACACTCAAAAAAGCTCATGCCTATTTCGTCGAGCCACTGACGTAACGTATCCAGACTCGGGACGACGAGAGAATCCATATTGCCTATGACCTCATGCGGTAAAGTAACATTTCATAAAACACAAACGACCGGGACGGGGCCCGGCCTGAGTACCAGATTGCCATATAGCTTACGCAAAAAAAGCGTCACATACCATGAAAGCCGCACTAGCCACCGATTTTCAGGCAAAATCCAGGGTGTGCCTGTTGCTCGATCCACGCGATCATTTTTCCGGCAATATCGATACCGGTCGTGGTTTCCACCCCTTCCAGCCCCGGCGAGGCGTTCACTTCCATCACCAGCGGTCCGCGCGCTGCGCGCAGGATATCCACTCCCGCCACGTCGAGGCCCAGGGTTTGAGCCGCCTTAACAGCAATCTCGCGCTCGGCGTGAGTAATGTCGGCCACCGTAGCGACACCGCCGCGATGCAGGTTGGAGCGAAAATCGCCCTCCTTCGCCCGTCGCTCAATTGCCGCCACCACCTGATTGCCCACCACCAGGCAGCGAATATCGCGCCCTTTGGCCTCTTTGATGTATTCCTGCACCAGGATATGCGCGTTCAGCCCGCGAAAGGCGTCAATCACGCTCTCCGCCGCCTGTCGCGTTTCGGCCAGCACCACGCCGATTCCCTGCGTCCCTTCCACCAGCTTGACCACCAGCGGCGCGCCGCCGACCATGTCGATAAGATCGCTGGTATCGTCCGGCGAATGGGCAATACCGGTCACCGGAAGGTCGATGCCCTGGCGCGCCAGCAGCTGGAGCGAACGCAGCTTGTCACGGGCGCGGGTAATCGCTACCGATTCGTTGAGCGGGTAGCTGCCCAACATTTCAAACTGACGCAGCGCCGCCATGCCGTAGTAAGTGATAGCCGAGCCGATACGCGGGATCACCGCGTCATAATGCGGCAGCTGGCGCCCTTTATAATGAATAGACGATGCCGACGGATTGATATTCATGTAGCACGAAAGCGGGTCGAGGATCTCGACGATGTGGCCACGGCGAAGGGCGGCCTCGCGCAGACGTTTGCACGAGTAGAGCGTTCCATCCCGGGATAAAATGGCGATTTTCACCCTTTACCTCTCCAAAAAGACCGTAAAAAAAGCCGACGTAGCATACCGCTTTCCCCAGGCCGAATGTATGCGCCCTGACAAAGATTCAGCCCGATAGCGTTGCGCTTATCGGGCCTTCGGGTGACGCATGCTTTAGCGTGTCGCCCAGCCCTGCTTGTGGAGATAATCCAGAATAAACGGTCGACTTTCTTTCACCAACGTACGGCGAATATGGTCGCTCCAGGTATCGCGGCGCGCGTTGGTGCTGCGCGACAGATAATACTGCGCCAGCTGTTCGTCGTACTGCGCCAGCACTTCGCGATCCATCGGCTGGTAGTGGTTTTCATGCACCAACAGCGTGGCAGGTAGACGCGGCTTGAGATCCGGATGGCTCGCCGGCCAGCCCAGACACAGACCAAACAGCGGCAGCACGTGCTTTGGCAGCGCCAGCAGCTCGGTCACGGTTTCGATGTTATTACGCAACCCGCCGATATACACGCCCCCCAGTCCCAGCGACTCCGCCGCGGTCAGCGCGTTTTGCGCCATCAGCGCGGTATCCACCACGCCCAACAGCAGTTGTTCCGCCAGGCCCAGCTGCGCATCAGGGAAAATCTGTAAATGACGGTTAAAATCGGCGCAGAATACCCAGAATTCTGCCGCCTGCGCCACGTGCTGCTGCCCGCCGGTCAGGCCGACCAGCTGCTCGCGCATCGCCTTATCGGTAATGCGAATAATCGATGTACACTGCAAAAAGCTCGAGCTGGACGTTGCCTGGGCGCTGGCGATAATCGCCTGACGCTGATCGTCGCGAATCGGTTCGTCGGTGAATTGACGAATGGAGCGATGGTTAAGCAATACCTCAATGGTCGGTGTCATCTTTGTTTTCCTTTTTTCGCGACTGGCCAGGATTCATCAGCTGCGGCGCTACGGCGCGGGCTATGCCAAGAAATAGCACGCCAGCGGCAGGCAGCATCAGCGCAATTCCCACGAAGATCATCACCACCGCCGCCAGCGGGCTGGCGAACGGCGCGGGCAGCGTGACGTACTGATTCAGCGACAGCCATGCCACCGCCAGCACAATCATGCCGATGGTCTCCAGAATTAAAACGCTTTTCGGTAGTGCTCCCAGCGAACGCATGCCTCTCCTCCTGTGAACCTGTCGCGTATTTTGATAGCCAATTCAGCTCGAGTATAACGGTAAGCGGGGAAAAATAATTAGCCAAACATAGCCTTGATGAATCAGAACAACAGGCAGAACCTTCTTTCCCCTGGTCCCCTGACGCGGCATGATAAGCGCCATTCGCCGACAGGCACATTGATTATTCCGCTCGTTTGAGGAGAGACACTATGTTTACCGTAATTTTTGGTCGTCCGGGCTGCCCTTATTGCGTTCGTGCAAAAGAGCTGGCGGAGAAACTGACTCAGGAGCGCGACGATTTTAACTACCGTTACGTGGATATTCACGCAGAAGGCATCAGCAAAGCCGATCTGGAAAAAACGGTGGGTAAACCGGTTGAAACCGTGCCGCAGATTTTTGTCGATCAGAAACACATCGGCGGCTGCACCGATTTTGAAGCGTGGGCGAAAGAGAACCTGGGCCTGTTTGCCTGATTCGCTTAACGAGACGTGACACGACGCCCGCCCTATAGCGGGCGTTTGTTTTCCCGGCGTTTGTCGTGCAGCAACGAACTGACGAACAGATAGCACAGCGCGCCGAGTGCACACCAGAAGATAGCGCTGAACAACCACGCCAGCTCCTGCCAGAAAGAACCGTGATTCTCGAGAAACAGTCGCGTCAGCAGCAGGCACAGTGGTGCGGCAAGAATCGCCCCCACCAGCGGCAACATCACCCGACGACGCGGAGAGATAAAGCTGGACACGGCGCCAGGAATAATAAAAAACAGCAGGCCGAGTTCAGGATTTCCGGATGCGCGAAATGCGCCCTTGACGTGCAGGACGAGTGAAAAAAAGACCACTATAAAAAGTAAAAAGCAGCATATTATACCGACCCAACCGCGTTCAGTTTTCACACGCATCTCCTGAAAAATTCTCTATCAAACCCCATTCATCACCCTTACGGGCGCCCAGTCAGATAAAGTTTTTGGCTTTCCCTGCCAAAACACTTCGGTGCTAAAAGCGATTGTTGCTAGCCGTAGCTTTCAGGAACGATTAAACTACTGACCGCTATTTTCTGGTTATTTTTTGGGTACAGGATAGCATTAAGCCAACCATCGCCCTTGGTCAACAGTAGACCAAATAACCCTTTCTTTCAACACGTTACTGGTAAACGATAAGTTAGATTCCGTGAATATAAACGTCGCAGATTTGTTAAACGGGAATTACATCCTGTTATTATTCGTGGTATTAGCGCTGGGGCTTTGTCTTGGCAAATTACGTCTGGGCTCCATCCAACTTGGTAATTCCATTGGCGTTTTAGTCGTCTCCCTCTTATTAGGGCAGCAGCACTTTAGTATTAACACCGACGCGCTGAATTTAGGCTTTATGCTGTTTATTTTCTGCGTTGGTGTTGAAGCCGGACCCAACTTTTTTTCTATTTTCTTCCGCGACGGTAAAAATTATCTCATGCTGGGGTTAGTGATGGTCGGCAGCGCGCTGCTGATTGCGCTGGGCCTCGGTAAACTCTTCGGCTGGGATATCGGTCTGACCGCCGGTTTGCTTGCCGGCTCCATGACGTCTACCCCGGTTCTGGTGGGCGCGGGGGATACCCTGCGCCACTCGGGCATGGAGAGCGCTCTGCTGGCGCAGGCGCAAGATCATCTGAGTCTTGGTTATGCCCTGACCTACCTGATTGGTCTGGTGAGCCTGATCGTCGCCGCCCGCTATATGCCGAAGTTCCAGCATCAGGATCTGCAAACCAGCGCCCAGCAGATCGCCCGTGAGCGCGGTCTGGACACCGACACCAATCGAAAAGTCTATCTGCCGGTAATCCGCGCCTACCGCGTGGGGCCAGAGCTGGTTGCATGGGCCGACGGCAAAAATCTGCGTGAACTGGGCATCTATCGCCAGACCGGCTGCTATATCGAACGTATCCGCCGCAACGGCATTCTGGCAAACCCGGACGGCGACGCCGTCCTGCAAATGGGTGATGAGATTTCGCTGGTTGGCTACCCGGATGCCCATGCGCGTCTGGACCCGAGCTTCCGTAACGGTAAAGAGGTGTTCGACCGCGATCTGCTGGACATGCGCATCGTTACCGAAGAGATCGTGGTGAAAAATCATAATGTGGTGGGTCGCCGTCTGGCGCAGCTGAAGCTGACCGACCACGGCTGCTTCCTCAACCGCGTCATCCGTAGCCAGATTGAAATGCCGATCGACGATAACATCGTCCTCAACAAAGGTGATGTGCTACAGGTGAGCGGCGACGCGCGCCGCGTGAAAACCGTCGCCGATCGTATCGGCTTCGTCTCCATCCACAGCCAGGTGACCGACCTGCTGGCCTTCTGCGCCTTCTTTATCATCGGCCTGATGATCGGCATGATCACCTTCCAGTTCAGCAACTTTAGCTTCGGCGTCGGCAACGCTGCCGGATTGCTGTTTGCGGGCATCATGCTTGGCTTCCTGCGTGCTAACCACCCCACCTTCGGCTATATCCCGCAGGGCGCGCTGAACATGGTGAAAGAGTTTGGTCTGATGGTGTTTATGGCGGGCGTCGGCTTAAGCGCTGGCGGCGGCATTGGCAACAGCCTCGGCGTGGTTGGCGGCCAGATGCTGGTTGCGGGACTGTTTGTCAGCCTGGTTCCGGTGGTTATCTGCTTCCTGTTCGGTGCTTACGTCCTGCGCATGAACCGCGCGCTGCTGTTCGGCGCCATTATGGGAGCGCGTACCTGTGCGCCAGCAATGGAAATCATCAGCGACACCGCGCGCAGCAATATTCCGGCGCTGGGTTATGCGGGCACATATGCGATCGCAAACGTGCTGTTAACCCTCGCCGGTACGCTCATTATCATCATCTGGCCAGGACTAGGCGGCTAGCCCTGACAGGGGGAAAACAAAGAAAAGAAAATTTTTTTGCGCAACGCAGAACTTTTCCTCAGGGTGCGAGTCTTAATTAGTGCCACTGCTTTTCTTTGATGTCCCCATTTTGTGGAGCCCATCAACCCCGCCATCTTTGGTTCAAGGTTGATGGGTTTTTTGTTGCCTGAAATTCAGTTAAACCAAACAAAATCAATACATTAAACTCGCTTCGCTTGCATCCCCTCCCCCCTATCCCATACTGATAGAACACGCACCGAACCATGAGGTGACCTATGTTATTAGCAGGCAAAGTCGCGATTATCTTCGGCGGCAGCGGTGCTATTGGCGGCGCGGTAGCGCATGCCATGGCCCGCGAGGGCGCGCTGGTGCATCTCGCGGCGCGCCATCAGGATAAGCTCGACGAGGTGGTCGAAAGCGTGCGCGCGCAGGGGGGCACTGTCAGCACCTTTACCGTTGACGTACTCGATGAACAGGCGACGCAGCGGCGCGTCGCGCAGCTGGCCGAGCAGGCTCACGGCATCGACGTGGTGGTGAACGCGACCGGCTTTATGCATGAGCAGGGAAAACATCTGGAGCGGCTGTCCCTTGCCGAGTTCAGGCAGGGAATCGATCCGTTTCTGGCAGCCCAGTTTATTATCGCCAAATCGACTGCCCCCTATCTGGGTGGACGCCGCCAGGGCGTGATGCTGACCGTCGTCGCCCCGGCAGCCGCGATGGCAATCCCAGGACATCTGGGACATATCGTGGGCTGTGCGGCAACGGAGGCGTTTATTAAAGCGCTGGCAAGCGAACTGGGCCCACGCAACATCCGCGTGCTCGGCGTACGTTCACACGCGATTATCGGGGCCGTAGAAGCGGGCTCCTATACCGGCGAGATCTTTCGCCAGAAGGCGCAGGCAATGGAACTCACCGTCGACGAATGGCTGGGCGGCGCGGCGCAAGGCACCCTGCTTAAACAATTGCCTACGCTCGAGCAGGTCGCCGGAGTGATAACATTTTTGGCCGCTGACGCAGCCGGAGCCATGACCGCGACCATCGTCAACGTGACCGCTGGCGCGACGCTGAGCTAGCGCAGCTTCTCTCCGGCAATGCGCCCTACCATGCTGCGAATATCCTCGCGCGTCAGCGGCTGGCGATCGGTGACAAAATGCAGCGTCATGCCTTCGATAAAGGCGTCCAGCGCGCGGGCGGTCGTCGGGTCGAACCACTGCGCCAGCGTCTGCTGGCTGCGCTTCATCCAGTTCTGCATAATCGCTTTCATCGACGGCGTACTGCTCGCCAGCGCGTACAGCTGATACATCAGGGTCATGTTCTTCGGTGTTGTCACCTGGCTGCTGAAGATGATTTCAGCAACGGCATCACAGGCTTCCGTGGTGTTGGTCACATCGGCGAAGAACGCCGTATACTCTTCCGACATCCGATCGGTAAAGGTGCGAAACGCCTCGCCCAGCAGCGCTTCAATGCCGTCGAAATAATAGGTCATCGACCCCAACGGCACATCGGCACAGGTGGCGATTTTACGGTGCGTGACCGCATTAATGCCGTGGGTGGCGATCGTTTCCAGCGTAGCGTCAACGATGCGCTCCCGGCGCTGCGGGTCATTCGGTCGGCGAGCCATAATTCTCCTCATGCAGATTATGTACAAATGTACACAGTCTTGTTAGTGTTGTCTGCACACTTTCCGACCCGACGCGAATGGATGACAACGTTAACTTCCCGTAAAGCCCTGCAACTGCGGATGTGGGCGCTCTTTATGTTCTTTTTTTTACCCGGTTTATTGATGGCCTCCTGGGCTACACGTACGCCTGCGATCCGCGATATTTTATCGGTTTCTACTGCTGAAATGGGCATCGTGCTGTTTGGCCTGTCGATTGGTTCGATGAGCGGCATCCTTTGTTCGGCTTTTTTAGTGAAACGATTCGGGACCCGCGCGGTGATTCGCACCACTATGTCGTGCGCCATCTTTGGCATGATGATCCTCAGCCTGGCGCTACACTTTGGCTCGGCGTGGATCTTCGCTATCGGCCTGGCCATCTTTGGCGCCAGCTTTGGCTCAGCGGAAGTGGCGATTAACGTTGAAGGCGCGGCGGTCGAGCGCGAAATGAAAAAAACCGTACTGCCAATGATGCACGGCTTTTACAGCTTCGGCACGCTGGTTGGCGCCGGCATCGGCATGGCGGTCACCGCCTTTGGTCTTCCTGCGATGTGGCATATTCTGCTGGCGGCGCTGGTAGGTATTGCCCCCATCGCCATTGCCATTAAGGCCATTCCCGACGGCACAGGCAAAAACGCCGCGGAAGATGCGCAGCACCAGGAAAAAGGCGTGCCCTTCTGGCGTGATATGCAGCTGATGCTGATTGGCGTGGTGGTGCTGGCGATGGCGTTCGCCGAAGGCTCAGCCAACGACTGGCTACCGCTGCTGATGGTGGACGGTCATGGTTTTAGTCCCACCTCCGGCTCGCTCATTTACGCCGGCTTCACGCTGGGTATGACCGTCGGGCGCTTTACCGGCGGCTGGTTTATCGACCGCTACAGCCGCGTCAGCGTGGTGCGCGCCAGCGCGTTGATGGGGGCGCTCGGTATTGCGCTGATTATTTTTGTCGACAGCGCCTGGGTGGCCGGCGTGTCGGTTATTCTATGGGGACTGGGCGCGTCGCTTGGCTTCCCGCTCACGATTTCCGCCGCCAGCGATACCGGCCCGGATGCGCCAACTCGCGTCAGCGTTGTCGCCACCACTGGCTATCTGGCGTTTCTGGTCGGGCCGCCGCTGCTCGGCTTCCTCGGCGAACATTACGGTCTGCGTAGCGCGATGCTGGCCGTCCTGGCGCTGGTTCTGATTGCCGCTCTGGTGGCGAAAGCGGTGGCGAAACCCGAGCCCCGCGTTGTAATGGAGAGTCATTGATGAGCGTTAAACTGATCGCTGTCGACATGGATGGCACATTTTTAAACGACAAGAAAACCTATAACCGCGAACGCTTCCGCCAACAGTATGCGCGGATGAAAGAACAGCAGATTCGCTTTGTGGTCGCCAGCGGCAACCAGTACTACCAACTGGCGTCGTTCTTCCCGGAAATTGTCGATGAAATTGGCTTCGTTGCCGAGAACGGCGGCTGGGTCCGCGACGCCGGAGAGGACGTTTTCAACTGTTCAATGCCGCGCGACCATTTCCAGCAGATTGTGGCGTTCCTGCAAACGCGCCCGGAAATTGAGATTATCGCCTGCGGTAAACAGAGCGCCTACACGCTGAAGCACTATGACCCGCGCTTCCACGACATTGCGGTGCACTATTATCACCGTCTGGAGCTGGTGGAGAATTTCGATAATCTCGACGACACCATTCTCAAATTCGCCCTGAATATTCCGGACGATAAAGTGCCGCAAATGCAGACACTGCTTGATGACAAGCTTGGTCATATGCTCACCGCCGTCACCACCGGTCACGGCAGTATCGACCTGATCATCCCCGGCGTGCACAAGGCACACGGCTTGAGTCTACTGCAGGCGCGCTGGGGCATCCGTAACGAGGAAGTGGTGGCGTTTGGCGACAGCGGCAACGATATTGAGATGCTGAAGCAGGCTGGCTACGGTTTTGCGATGGCCAATGCGTCTGAAGCGGTGAAAGCGGTCGCGAATTATCGTGCGGCGCACAATAACGAAGAAGGCGTGCTGGAGATTATTGATAAGGTGCTCAACGGCGAAGCGCCGTTTGCCTGATTAAGATCCGGCTCGGTTATCGGGCCTACTGGTCGATTATCGATCGTAGGCCCGATAAGCTGCGTAGCGTTATTGCGGCTGTAAGCCGCTGCCGACCGTTTTGTCCCGCAGGAACATCACCATCAGCCCCAGCCACAGCAAACCACCGGCCAGGTTGAACAGGCTGAATAAGCCAATTCCCCCCAACAGGTACATGTGTTTACTCAGCTCAATGCCGACGGTAAAGATCAGCATTTGCAGCATGCCCATCGCCGCGGAGACCGTACCTTTGCTCATCTCGCTGGCAAACAGCGTCAAACGCACCAGCCCGGCGTTCGCCAGACCAATACCGAAGGCGTAGAAGCTTAATCCGGCGGTCATCCACAAATAGGCATGAGACGACACCACCGTCGCCGCAGCGGCCAGAATAAGGCCAAACATAATGGGATATCCCCCCGCGACGATCAGCGCGCGCACCGTGCGGCGCGAGGTCAGACGTGCCAGCACAAGGTTCCCGAGGATCAGCGCGCCGAAAATCGGCACCTGCAGCAGGCCGTATTCATAGCTGCTCGCGCCCTCACCGCTAATAATAATCACCGGCGACTGCGCGATCCACGCCAGCAGCGGCAGGCTGACAAAACCCGTCGCCAGCGCGCCCGCCACGAAGCGGCCATTTTTCAGCACTTCGCGATAATCTCGCCCCAGCTCTTTTAACGACAGCTTCTCGCCAATGCGCGTCGCCGTCTCCGGCATCTCCTTATGCAGCCCGATATAAGCCAGGGCTGCCAGCACCGCGAAGAGCACAAACATGCTCTCCCAACGGGCGACGTGGATCCACGCGGCCCCCACCAGTGGCCCCAGTAATGGCGCAATCAATGCGACGTTGGCCATCAAGGCGGTTATCTTGATACAGGTCGCCTCATCGTAAGACTCCTGAATCGCCGCATAACCCACCGCGCCAATAAAGCACAGACTCACACCCTGTAAAAAACGCAGGAAAGTGAACTGCTCAATATTTTGCACCAGCAGAGTCGCCAGACAGGTGACGATAAACCAGACCACGCCAGTGAGCATGACCGGACGGCGGCCAATGCGGTCCGATAGCGGCCCCAGCAGCCATTGCAGGAACATACCGCCGGCAAGGTAGGCGGTCATCGAGGTCGGCACCCATTCATCTCCAGCGTTGAATTCCTTCACCACTGCGAGCATGCCGGGCTGGATCATATCGTTGCCGATATAGGTAGAAAACTCATAGAGCACGAGGCAAAGCGGGAACAGAATCGCCTTGCGCCCTAAGCGTTTCCGGGAAGAAGATAAAGTGTCCATATGACTCGTATGCATTCTAAAAACGCGCAAGTTTAATCAATGCACGCTAGTGGTGATAGTCAATTATCACGCAGCTTAACAATTTCGCACAAATTGATGTTGTTAAGCGTTGTTAAGATTGGCTTAAGGTAGTTGGCACTATACTCTACGCAATGCGACAGGCCGCCTTAAATTGCGTATAGCGAATCAGACAATGCCGCTTTACCCGCCAGAAACGGCTTTTTAAGGTAGCTGTCATATAAACGTCATCTATTAAGCCGGAACGCTATGCTGGAAAACCTGAACCATTCGCTGTTTTTGCTCATCAATGCCACCCCTGCCTCGGCGGCGTGGGAAATTTCATTGGCGACATTCATCGCGCAGGATCTGATCCTGATCGTCCCTCTGCTGGCCGCCGCCATGTGGTTATGGGGTGAACGTAAGCAGGTGCATGCTCAGCGTCATCTGGTGATTAAAGTCGCGCTGGCGATTGCCGTTAGCCTTACGCTGTCGTGGACGATTGGTCAGCTATTCCCGCACGAGCGTCCGTTTGTCGAAAACGTCGGCCATACGTTCCTGCACCACGCGCCGGATAACTCCTTCCCGAGCGACCACGGCACGGTGATATTCACCTTCGCGCTGGCGTTCCTGTTCTGGCACCGCCTGTGGTCCGGGCTGGTGCTGATGGTCGTGGGGATGGCGATTGCCTGGTCCCGCGTCTATCTCGGCGTACACTGGCCGATGGATATGCTCGGCGGTTTCCTCAGCGGCCTCGTAGGTTGCATGGTCGCGCAAATGCTGTGGCACTCCATTGGCGCATTGGTTTACCCGCGCCTTCAGCAGCTGCACCGCATTATCTTCTCTGTTCCGATTCGTAAAGGCTGGGTGCGTGACTAGCACTTCGCTCGCAGGTAAAATAACGCGCTGAGCCCCGGCGACCTGCCGGGGCATGTCCACCAGAGGCACTATGGAAACACGACGCGACGAGCGAATTGGCCAACTGATTCAGGCACTGAAACGTAGCGATAAGCTGCATCTTAAAGAAGCGGCGGCGCTGCTTGGCGTTTCTGAAATGACGATTCGTCGCGATCTTAACAGCGAAAGCGGGCCGGTCGTGCTGCTGGGGGGCTACGTGGTGCTGGAACCGCGCAGCGTGCCGCACTATTTACTGAGCGACCAAAAAACCCGCCTGGTGGAAGAAAAAAAGCTGGCGGCACGCCATGCCGCAAAGCTGCTCAAGCCGCACCAGATGGCGTTTTTCGACTGCGGCACCACCACTCCGTGGATTATCGATGCCATTGATAACGATCTGCCTTTTACCGCCGTCTGCTACTCCCTCAACACTTTCCTCGCGCTACAGGATAAGCCCAACTGTCGGCCTATTCTTTGCGGCGGCGAGTTCCACGCCAGCAACGCTATTTTCAAACCGCTGAGCGAGCAGGATACGTTGTCGCACCTGTGCCCGGACATCGCTTTCTATTCCGCGGCGGGTATCGACATCGAGATGGGCGCAACCTGTTTTAATCTGGAAGAGCTGCCGGTGAAGCACTGGGCAATGCGCCAGGCGCGCTATCATGTGCTGGTAGCGGATCACAGCAAGTTTGGCAAAGTGCGCCCCGCCCGCATGGGCGATCTGACGCGCTTTGATGTGATTGCCAGCGACACCAGTCCGGATGAAGAACTGGTGGCACTGGCGAAACAGCAGCAAATCTCGCTGCTGTATTAATCAGGCATTACGAGAACCAGCTGCCGAACCACTCGTGGAATTTCATCAGCACGAAGTCCATCATCCGGCTAAAGAACCCGCCCTCTTCGACCGCTTCCATGACGATCAGCGGGCGCTGTTCGATGGTTTTGTCGTTGAGTTTAAAATCAATGGTCCCCACCACCTGCCCTTTGGTCAGCGGCGCGGTCAGCTGCGGCTGAGTTAAGCTGTAGCTGGCCTTCAGGTTTTTCAGCTGGCCTTTCGGAATCGTCACCGAACCGGCTTCCCCGGCCCCCAGATTCACTTCGCTCTTGTCGCCAAACCACACTCGCTGGCTGACAAAGGTCGCATCCGGCTTAATCGGGGTGACGGTTTCAAAGAAACGGAAGCCCCAGGTCAACAATTTTTCCGACTCGTTAAACCGCACACGATCGCTCTTGGTGCCCAGCACCACGGCAATCAGGCGCATATCGCCCTGGGTGGCCGATGACACCAGGTTGTAGCCCGCGCCGGCGGTCGTACCGGTTTTCACGCCGTCGACGTTGAGGTTGGTGCTCCACAGCAGGCGGTTACGGTTCGGCTGGCGGATATTGTTGAAGGTAAACTCTTTCTCTTTGTGCACCGCGTACTCTTCCGGCACATCGTGGATCATGGCTTTGGTCAGCAGCGCCATGTCGCGCGCGGTGCTGTACTGCCCCGGCGCATCCAGGCCGTGAACAGTTTTGAAGGTGGTATTTGTCAGGCCAATTTTCTGCGCATAGCCGTTCATCAGACTCACAAAAGAGTCCTGACTGCCTGCAACGTAGTCGGCGATGGCGATGCTGGCATCGTTGCCCGACTGGATGATCACCCCTTTATTGAGGTTCTCGACGGAGACTTGCTCACCCGGCTTGAGGAACATCACCGAGGATCCGCGCAGCGCCGGGTTGCCGGTGGCCCATGCATCACGGCCAATCGTGACCATATCGGTCAGCTTGATTTTGTTCGCCTTCAGCGCCTGGCCAACCACGTAGCTGGTCATGATTTTCGTCAGGCTGGCCGGGTCCAGCTTCTCATCGGCATTGCCTTCGGTCAGTACCTTACCGCTGGCATAGTCCATCAATATAAACGCGCGCGCGTCGATAGCCGGCGCATCGGGCATCTGCTCCGCCGCCTGCACCGCCGGTGCAATCAAAAGTAAAAGCGCAGAGCCTGCCATCAGGCTCCTGAAGGCGTTAGCGTTACACATCATAAAAACCACCCAAGTATCCATTCCCAAAACACGCCACGACAGTGCCGTGCTGCACCAGGCCGTGAGTAATAACGTAGAAACTCTCTTAAAGAAACAGTGAGTTGGTAAAGTTTTTTAAGTTTACGCAAGATCCCCAACTTGTGCTTAAAACCTGACATTTTTTTTGATCAAGATTGCGTAAGCGTTAACTTTGCCGCACATTGAACCTTCGCTAAAAAAACGGGAGTGGTTATGGTTACGCTGTGGGGACGAAATAATTCAACGAACGTGAAAAAAGTGCGCTGGACGCTGGCCGAACTCAACCTGCCCTATGAGCAGATTATGGCGGGTCAGGGCTTTGGCGTGAACCGCGACGCAGCCTATCTGGCGCTCAATCCGAACGGTCTGGTGCCGATGTTGAAAGACGGTGATGACGTGTTGTGGGAGTCCAATACTATTGTCCGCTACCTGGCGGCGCAGTACGGAACTGACAGCCTGTGGCAAGCCAGCCCCATTCAGCGCGCCAAAAGCGAAAAATGGATGGACTGGGCCAACGAGACCCTGTCCCCGGTGCATCGCAAGATTCTCATCGGGCTGGTAAGAACCCCAGCGGAACAGCGCAATATGGCGGAGATTGAAGCGGCCATTGAAGCCTGCGAGCCGCTGCTGGACATTCTGGAGAACACGCTGGCGAAACAGACCTGGCTCTCCGGCGAAGCGTTCGGCGTGGGCGATATCGCCGTCGCGCCGTTCGTCTATAACCTGCTGGAAACCGTCAAGACCTGGCAGCCACGCCCACACCTCGCGCGCTGGTATCAGCAGCTAGCCGAGCGCCCTGCATTCCGCGACGTCGTGATGATTCCCGTCAGCTGATTTTTTCAGGTGCGCTGGCTGCTGCCGCGCACCTGCAACTTGCCCACCAGCCGGATATGGGCGGCGGTATCGTCGCCATCGCAGAGATAGCTCACCGCCATTCGACCCAACTCGTTATAAGCGAGCTGCACGCTGGTCAGCGCCGGCGTCAACTGATGAGCAATCCGCTGATCGTCATAACCACACACCAGCACGTCCCCTGGAATCGACACATTCAACGTTGCCAGCGCCTGATAGCAGCCGAGCGTCATCCAGTCGCTAGCGCAGAAGATGGCCTGCGGCGGCTGCGGCAGGCGCATCAGCTCCAGCGTGGCTTTAAACGTGGCATCCAGCGACCAGTCCGTTTGCTTGATCAACGCTTCATCCACCGTAATGCCCGCATGCTCAAGCGTCTGGCGATACCCTTCCAGGCGCAGCACGCTGGCATCCATCCACTCATCGCCCATGATGTGCGCGATGCGCGTCACCCCCTGCGCCAGCAAATGGTTGACGGTCTGACAGGCGTTAGCCCGGTCATCCGGCAGGAAAGTCGGCAACAGCGGGCGGTTGGGATCGTACTGGTTCAGCAGCACCACCGGCTTATTGATTAACGGTTCAAAGGGTGAAAAGTCGAAGACGCGCGTTACCGAGCTGGCGAGAATGACTCCCGCGCAGTTGCGCCGCTCCAACTGACGGAGAATCTGCACGGCCAGTTCCATATCGTCGCCGTAATCGTAAACGGTCAGCAACGTATCACGCTGCCATGCCGTGCTGCTGGCCTCGCTAATGGCGTCAACAAAGGGATCGTAATTCGGCATCCCGCTGAGCAGCAGCGCAATCTCCTCCTGCCCGTCCTTACGGTGCGGCACGATAATTTTTTGATAGCCCAACGCCTGCGCCGCGGCATACACCCGGTCGCGCGTGGCATCACTCAGACGAATTGCCCGACTATTGTTGAGCACCAGCGAAACGGTCGCCTGAGAAACACCGGCTTCCCTGGCGATATCACTCATCGTTATCTTATTTTTTTTCTGCATGATTACTCCTTATCGCCGCCGACTATAGCACAGTTATCCCACATCTTTTTTGTGAACGCCCCAGCAGAATGACAGCCTTGTGATTGCGTATCCACCGTCAGTTAATAAATATTAGCTAATAATTATTAGCAACGGAGAAACAGAAATGCATTCACAATGGACCGAATCTCAGGCGCAAGCATGGTTTAAACAACACGGCTGGGCCTGTGGGTTTAACTATTTGCCGCGCAGCGCGGTGAACTGGACTGAAATGTGGCAGGCCGACACCTTTGACGCCGCAGTGATCGATCAGGAGCTGGGCTGGGCGCATGATTACGGCTATAACGCCCTGCGCACCAACCTGCCGTTTATTGTCTGGGAAGCGGATCGCGACGGTCTGCTGGCGCGCATCGACACCTTCCTGAGCCTCGCCGCGAAACACGATATCCAGGTCATGCTGACGCTGATGGACGACTGCGGCTTCTCCGGCGACGAGCCATACCTCGGCCCGCAAAAACCACCGCGCGAAGGCGTC
The DNA here is from genome assembly GCF_965301105.1 of Kluyvera sp. NCBI lineage: Bacteria > Pseudomonadati > Pseudomonadota > Gammaproteobacteria > Enterobacterales > Enterobacteriaceae > Kluyvera > Kluyvera sp. Next base: position 4,404 of record NZ_CBDKZX010000013.1, on the reverse strand, counting down.
CACAACAGCCAGGCTGCCGCCAGCCCTGGCCGCGCTATCGTGATGGATCCACAGCAGTGGCCGCGGGTTGAAGCCTACGTACGTGACGTGCTGACCCGTTTTAAAGACGACGCGCGCATCACCATCTGGGATCTCTACAACGAACCGGGAAACCGCGGCATCAACCTGTCGCCAACGGAATCAACCGAGTATGACGAAGCGCTGGAAAGCTACGCCCTGGAGCTGATGATCGCCACCTTTGGCTGGGCGCGCGACGTGGGGCCAACCCAGCCGCTGACCGTTGGCGCATGGCATATCGATCACGACAAGTACGGCACGCTGGAACATCCGATCGACGCTGCCGCAATGGATCTGTCAGACATCATCACCTACCACAACTACAACACCGCCGCCCGCCAGCTGAGCGTGCTGGAGAATCTGGTTCGCCGTAATCGTCCCGTTCTGTGTACCGAGTGGCTGGCCCGCCATATGGACTGCGTCTTCAGCGAACAGCTACCGCTGTTCTGCGCCTTTGATACCGGCTGCTATCAGTGGGGGTTGGTACAGGGCCGCACGCAAACCTGGATCCCATGGACCAGCGTGAATAAAAACCACCCTGATCCGCAGTCGCTCTGGTTCCACGATGTGTTAACGCCAGAAGGTAAGCCGTGGTGCGAGCAGGAAATGCAGCTGGTGAAAGGTTTAACGACCTGGCGTCGGCAGCAGCGTTAATCTTATGACACGGAGGATTCATCCATGAAAAAGTCGATATTGTTCCTGCTTGCCTGCTGCAGTTTCGGCGCGATGCCCATCGCACACAGCGCCGATCAGGTGGAACTCCGTTTTGCCTGGTGGGGCGGCAAAGCCCGTAACCAGGCCACCTTAAAGGCGCTGGAAGCCTTTGAGGCCAAATATCCCAATATCAAAGTGAAGGCGGAATACACCGGCTGGGACGGCTTCTACTCGCGTCTGACCACGCAGATCAACAGCAATACCGAGGCCGACGTTATCCAGGCCAACTGGAACTGGCTGACGCTGCTGTCAAAAACCGGCGACGGTTTTTATGACCTCAATAAACTGGCGAAGCCTATTGGACTCGATCAGTTTTCTCCGGAGTCGCTGGCCAGCACCACAGTGAATGGCAAGGTCAACGCCATTCCGGTTTCCGCCAACGTGATGCTGTTTTACTACAACGCCGCCACGTGGAAAAAAGCCGGCGTTGCGTTACCCAAAACCTGGGACGAACTGCTGAAGGCCGGGCCGGTATTTAAAGAGAAGCTGGGTGATAACTACTATCCATTGATTCTCACGGAGCAGGATTCTCTGCTGCTCCTGAACTCGTATGTCTATCAGGGCAACCAGAAACCGATGGTCGATGAGAAAGCCCGCAAGCTCGGCTGGAACCATGCCGATCTGGTCGAGGCGTTCACCTTCTATCGTAAGCTGGTTGACGCCCACGCGGTGCCGGACGCCCGTACCATGGCATCGTTTGGCAAAGGCGTGGCCTATGAGATGAAACCGTGGATCAACGGTGAATGGGGCGGCGTCTATAACTGGAACGTGTTGTACACCGCCGAGTCGCAGAATCTGGCCAATCCGGCGGATCTGGTGATGGGGCCGTATCCGATGCGCGAAGGGGCAAAAGACGCCGGGCAGTTCCATAAAACGGCGCTGATGCTGTCTATCAGCAAAAACACGCGCCACCCGGAGGAAGCGGCAACGCTGATTAACTTCCTGATGAGCGAGAAAGAAGGCGTTATCCCTGTGGCGCTGGAGCGCGGCGTGCCGCTAAGCAAGTCAGGTGAAAAAATCCTGCGCGACGCGGGCCTGTTAACCGATGACGACCCGGTGATTTCCGGGCTACTGCAGTCCGCCTCGCTGCCGAATAAGTCGAAGGCGCTGCCGTACCTTGAAGATCCGCAGTTTGGCGCCTTGTTCAGCTCCGCGCTGCAAAGCATCGATTACGGTAAAGCCACGATCGACCAGACCGCGACCAACTTTGAAGAGCAGGCTAACCGCATTTTACGTCGCATTATGCGCTAGCACGACGAGCAGGGGGACGAATGTCCCCCTGGTTTCAGGTTTCCACCACGGGAGTCCCTGCATCCAGCTTACGAATGCTTTTCGTCAACGCCGCCAGACAGCGATCGAGCGTTTCTACGTTAACCGCGATATACGAGGGGCAATCATAGCGCCCACTCATCAGGCAAACCGCAGCAGAGGCCATCGCCTCGCCCGCCTGCCGCATCATTTCCAATTCGTTCAGTGATGTGCAGCGCTTAAGCGCGACCGCGTTATCACGCAGCTCGCTGCACAATTCAAGCAGGTTAGTACGCAGATGATCGTTTTCACCGACTGACATATACCCCTTTGCCTTCCTCAGTTGCAAATAGGCATCAAGGTCAATTCGCGCGTTGATGAGCCTCCCCACCAGCTTGCGTTTCAGTTTGCTTTCCGTCATGCATTTACCTCCCTTGCCACCCATTGGCATTCTCATTATGAGATTACTTAACGTACAAAATGCTGCGCGATATCAACAATTCATCATTTGCAACATTTTTAACAACAAACCAACCTTGAACATCGTCGGGACTGGAAAAAGCCTCGACCGCCCTGCCCCTATATCAGACTGTCATTGATGCCGCGTTAACGCGTCGCCGACTACACTGTGACTATTCAGACGACAAAAAAGGATGTTGTGCATGTTATTTCAGGAAAGAGTAAGGGTGACGGCCTGTGCATTAATGCTGTTATCCGCAAGCGCCTCCCCGGTTATTGCCGCGCCGTCGCAGGCCAAAGAGCATGAAAATACGGCCACTCTGGCCGCCGACCATGGGCTTAGCGAAGCCGCCCAGCAGTATCTGATGCATTACCCTTCCCGTAGTGGCGTTGACGGACATTCGCCGCGCGTGGACTCCGCCGCGGTGTTTATTCCAAAAGGGAAAGCGCCGGAAGGCGGATGGCCCGTCGTGGTCTGGGCGCATGGCACCGTCGGCGTAGCCAGCCAATGCGCACCATCGCTCAATGAACGTACCGTCCGCGATAAACAGTACCTTAATACCTGGCTTTCGCTGGGCTACGCCATCGTGGCGCCGGACTATGCCGGTCTGGGTTCGGAAGGCGTACACCACTATCTCAATGCCCGTGGGGAAGCGTGGAGCATACTGGATGGCGTTCGCGCCGCGCTGCGCCAGTTTCCGCTGAAGAATGAACTGACTCTGGTCGGTCAATCACAAGGGGCTCACGCGGCATTTTCCAGCGCAGGATTCCAGCCTCAGTACGCGCCGGAACTGAACATCCGCGCCACGGTATTAACCGGCACACCGTATTTTGCGATCGGAACCACCGCTGCTGATATTCTGCCGCCAGCAAAAGGGGATAATCAGAACGCCGGAGATCCTAAGATTCCGTATATCTTCTATATCTACCTCGCCGCAGCAGACGCCGATCCCTCGCTGAAGCCAGAAAATTATTTCCAGGACAGCGCGCTGCCACTGTTGGAACAGGCGAAAAATCTCTGTATCACACCGCTGACGCAAAAGACCATGCAGGCCGGTCTCAATGCCAGCAATACGCTTAAACCCGCGATAGAAAGCCTGTTAAGCAATGGGATCAACACCATGTTGTATCCGACAATGCATATTCAGCACCCGGTATTTATCGGTATTGGCAGCGCGGATATCAACGTTCCCACCGCCATGCAGCTGCGCTTCGCCGATGCCGTTAAAGCCGCCGGCACGCAGGCAGAAGTGCATGTTTATGAAGGGCTTGACCACAGCGGTACCGTCAATCCATCGCTGCGCGATTCCGTGCCCTTCCTTATCCGGGGCGATGTGGCGAAAAAAGAGTAATACGTCACCAGGCGGAAAGCATAATGCAGGCGCTTTTCTGGCCTGCATTCGTGCTCACGAAGCGCATTATTAACGTATCGTTTTCCTGACAATCAGATGACCATCGGATATAGCTGTAGCGTTGGGGCATGATGTATACTCCGCGTTTTCCTGAGCAATGATTCGTACATAAAATGAGCAAAATTGGTTTTGTATCTTTAGGCTGTCCGAAAAACCTGGTCGATTCCGAGCGCATCCTTACCGAGCTGCGCACCGAAGGTTATGAGGTGGTGCCCACTTATGAGGGTGCCGATATGGTCATCGTCAATACCTGCGGCTTTATCGACAGCGCCGTCCAGGAATCCCTGGAAGCGATCGGTGAAGCGCTACAAGAAAACGGTAAGGTCATCGTGACCGGCTGCCTGGGCGCCAAAGAAGATCAAATTCGCGAAGTGCACCCGAAAGTGCTGGAAATCACTGGCCCACACAGCTATGAGCAGGTTCTGGAGCACGTACACCACTACGCGCCAAAACCACAGCACAACCCGTTCCTGAGCCTGGTGCCGGAACAGGGCGTTAAGCTGACGCCGCGCCA